>JBILUM010000471.1:0-3195 GCA_044370995.1 Ilumatobacteraceae bacterium
CGGTTCGGTCGTCGACAGCCCGCCGAGCTTCCACCTGCTGGCCAAGCCGAGCGGGTCGACGTGCAACATCGACTGCACCTACTGCTTCTTCTTGTCCAAGGAGGCGCTGTACCCGAACGACAAGAGCCGGATGTCGGAGGCCACGCTCGAGGCGTACATCCGTCAACTGCTCGAGTCACATCGCACGCCGCAGGTGACGGTGGCGTGGCAGGGTGGCGAGCCCACCCTCATGCGGCTGGAGTTCTTCCGGAAGGCCGTCCAGATCGTCGAGCGGTACCGGCGCCCCGACCAGACGGTGCAGCACACCTTCCAGACCAACGGAATCCTGCTCGACGACGAGTGGTGCGAGTTCTTCAAAGAGCACGACTTCCTCGTCGGCCTGAGCGTCGATGGGCCGCGAGAGATCCATGACACCTACCGCGTCGACCGGCTGGCGCGAGGCACCTTCGACAAGGTCATGGCGGGCTGGCGGCTGCTGCAGAAGCACGGCGTCGAGTTCAACATCCTGTGCACGGTGAACGCCGCGAACGAGCGACACGGTCGCACCGTGTACCGGTTCCTGCGTGACGAGCTCGGCGCGAAGTGGATGCAGTTCATCCCGATCATCGAGCGCGCCAACGAAGAGACCCTCGCCATCGCGAACCAGGGCTGGAGCGACACGCCAGGCCGCAAACGATTGCTGTACACACAGACCGGCAACCTGGTGACCGAGCGTTCGGTCGGCAGCGAGCAGTACGGGCGATTCCTGATCGACATCTTCGAGGAGTGGGTGCGTCACGACGTCGGCACGGTCTTCGTGCAACTCTTCGATGTGACGCTCGAGGCCTTCTTCGGCCGCCACCTGTTGTGCATCCATGCGCCGACATGCGGCTTCGGACCGGCGCTCGAACACAACGGCGACCTGTACAGCTGCGACCACTTCGTCGAGCCGAAGTTCCTGTTGGGCAACATCCACGAGACCCACATGGTCACGTTGATCAACAAACCCGAACAGCGCACGTTCGGTCAGGACAAGCGCGACACCCTCACCGCCCAATGCCGGGACTGCAAGGTGCGCCACCTGTGCAACGGCGGCTGCCCGAAGGATCGCTTCGGGCTGTCTCGCGAGGGCGAGGCGGGTCACAACTACCTCTGCTCGGGCCTCGAGCTGTTCTTCATGCACACCGGCCCCGCGTTCTCGGCCATGGCGCAACTGATCCAGCGGAACCTCGCACCATCCGATGTCATGGCCACCGTGAACGCGGAGGACGAGCGTCGCGGGCCGTACGTGGACTGCCCCTGCGGCAGCGGGAAGAAGTTCCGCTTCTGCCATGGCCCGAAGGCGCCACCCTCGCCGTTCAGTCCGGTGGACGGCGGCGAGCGTGTCGGCATCCGCAACTCCCGACGTGCGCCGTCGGCTGACACGGACTGACACGGCGCCGGGAGGGCGTCCGCATGACACGCACGACATTGGAGGTTCTGGGTCGACGGGTCGTCCGGGTGTTGCTCGCGACGTACGGCGCGTGGCGCGACGACCGCACGATCCGCCTCGGCGCCGGACTTGCGTACTACGGGCTGTTCTCGTTGGCGTCGGTCCTCACGCTGAGCCTCGGCATGGTGCGGGTGGTGACCCGTCGGAGCGAGACCCAGGCCTATCTCGCGGAGCGCTTCGAGGATGCCTTCGGTGACATCGGGGCCGAGGTCGCCCGGTTCGTGGCCGATCAGCTCGACGGATCCGGCGGCGTCCAGCTCGGTCTCATCGGGCTGGGTTCCCTGCTCGTCACCGGCTCGCTGTTCTTCATCGCGTTGGACGACGCGTTCAAACAGATCTGGAACGTGCCGGTGCGGACCGGCATCTGGTCGACGGTCCGCCGCCGAGCCGTGGGCCTCCTCGTCCTGTTCGCCGCAGCATTGACGCTCGTCGCGTCGCTCGTCGTGTACACCGTGAGTGGCCTGCTCGAGGCGCTCGTTCCAGGCTCGTTGCCGAGGCTCTCGGTCATCGCCGAACTGTTCGCGAGCACGCTGAGTTGGCTCGTCCTCGCCGTCGCGTTGGTGCTGCTGTTCCGATTCCTGCCGCCGGCTCGCGTCCGTTGGCGCCCAGCGATCATCTGCGGCGTCGCGACCGGGGCGCTGCTGGTCGTCGGCACCGCCTTGATCAGCTGGTATCTCCGCTCCTTCGGAGCGTCGTCGTTGACCGGGGCCGCCGCGGCCGTGCTCGGGGTGCTCGTCTGGATCTACTACGAGGCGCAGATCCTGCTGGCCGGAGCACAGATGTGCAAGATCCTCTCGGCCACCGCGCCCCCTGCCGCCTCGCCCGAACCCTGACGGTCGGGGCGGGTCGGACGGGTCGGGTTGGTCAGGCGGCGGCCCAGTTCACGAAGAAGGCGACGCCGAAGCCGAACACCGTGGAGATGCCTGCCCACCGACGCGCCTTCTCGTATGCCTCCGGCATCATCGTGGTCGCCAACATGGCCAGGATGGCACCGCCGGCGAAGGCGAACATGAACGCCAGCGTCTTCGGTGATGCACCGTCGAGCAACGCATAGCCGGCAGCCGCCGAGAGGGCGCAGACCACCGCGATTCCGGTCCACAGCAGGAACACCTGGGACTGCTTCCACCCGGCCACGATCAAGCTCGACGAGGCGGCGATGGACTCGGGCAGGTTCGACACGAACACGGCGACGAGCATCGCGACGCCCACCTCGCCGGTCTGCAGGATCGTCAGCCCCAACACCGCCGATTCGGGGACACCATCGAGGATCGTGCCGAGCACGATCGAGAACGGAGGTGCCTCCTGGGCCTCCTCGGTGAGGTTCTTGTGCTGGCGGCCACCCAACTTCGAGATCCCCAGGTCGCCGAGCGTGAAGACCATCGCGCCGGCGAAGAAGCCCAGCGTCGTGCCGCCGAGTCCTCCTGACACCTCGACGGCCTCCTCGACGAGTTCGAACGACACCGCGCTGATCAGCACCCCCGCGCCGAACGCCATGATCGCACCGAGCATCCGTTCACCGGGCGGGCTCAGCCTGACCACGAGCGCGCCGATCACCAACGATGACGTCGCGAACAGCCCCCACAGGAATGCTTCGAACATGACGTCAGAACCGTCCCTCGTGTCGCTGTGTCATCGGGCGTGGGACACTACCAAGACGTCGGATGTCACCGCGGTGGGGTGCGGGATGGGTCGCGGGGTGGCTCTCGGGTGTCACCGCAGCGGGG
>JBILUM010000515.1:0-2978 GCA_044370995.1 Ilumatobacteraceae bacterium
TGAGTGAGCGTGAGGTCAGTCGCCGGCGAGGTTCAGACGGCGACCGAGATCGCTCTGCCACACCCCGTGCGGATCGACCCGACGGCGCACGGCCTGCCATTCGGCCAGCCGCGGGTACCCGCGGCGGATGGTCTCGGGCACCGTGTGCGCGTCCTTGGCGAAGTAGTTGCGGCCGCCCGCTTCGAGCACCATGTCGTCGAGTCCGTGCAGCAGCTTGCCGAGACCTGGTGCACCGCCGGGCATGTCGAGCGCAAGGGTCCAGCCGGGTTGCGGGAAGCTGAGCGGCGCCTCGTTGCCCGCGCCGAATCGCTTCAGCACCGCAAGGAAGCTGGCCGCACCGCTCGCCGACACACGCTCGACGATGCGGCGCATCGCGTCCTCCTGGCCGAACGGCACGACGAGCTGGTATTGCACCAGCCCGGGCTTGCCGTAGAACCGGGCCCACTGGCCGACCATGTCGAGCGGGTGGAAGAACGAGCTGATGCTCTCGATGCCGCCGATCTTGCGCTTGGGTGCCTTGCGGAACCACAGTTCGTTGAACGCGGCCACCGTCACATGGTTGAGCAGGCCGGGCCGAGGGATGATCGGCGGCACCGAGACGAGCTGATCGGGTCCGTAGGCCAACGGGTCGGACTGGTGCTTGGCAGACAGTTGGTCGAAGCGGGCGTGATCGCCACGGGTGAGCACGCTGCGCCCGAGCTGGCTTCCCTTCGCGGCGAGGTCGATCCAGGCGACGCTGTACCGGTGGGCGTCGTCGTCGCCGTCGGCCATCGTGTCCATCAGCGTGTCGAGGTCGGGCAGGCGGTGTGTGTCGACGGCCATCCGGCTCGTCTCCACCCGCAACAGGCGGATCGTCGCGTCGAGCACGATGCCGGTCAGCCCCATGCCGCCGATCGTCGCCCAGAACAGCTCGGGATCGCGGTCGGGACCGATCTCGGCCACCGACCCGTCGGCCAGCTGCAGCGACATGCGCAGCACGTGCTTGCCGAACGACCCGTCGAAGTGGTGGTTCTTGCCGTGGATGTCGCTCGCGATCGCGCCGCCGATGGTGACGAAACGCGTGCCGGGCGTGACCGGCACGAAGAACCCGCGAGGCACGATGTAGCGCAGCAGTTCGTCGAGGCTCGCGCCCGCCGACACGGTGACGGTGCCCGCCTCGCGATCGAGCAGGGCGTCGGTGGCGCTGCCCATCAGACGGATCACGAGGCCGCCGCCGTTCTGTGCCGCGTCGCCGTAGCTGCGACCGAGCCCGCGCACGAGGGCGCCGCGGTCGTCGACCTCCTTCAGCGCGGCCGGCAACTCGGAACGGAACAGCTCGACGAGCTCGGCCGCGGACGGGTTCGTGCGTCCCCAGCCGGTCAACGAGGTGCGTGTCACGCCCATGAGGCTAGCTGCGCGGGGTCATCGGGCACCGGACGCCCCTCGGTGCGGGTCCGGCAGCACCCGATCTCAGTAGGGCCACTCGGCGGGGCGGCCGGTCACCTTCGACAGCAGGCCGCCGAGCTTCGCGCTCATCAACACCTTGATCCCCAGGTTCTTCGCGAACCACGGCAGCTGGGCCAACTGACGCAACGCGTTCGTGACTTTGGCGCCGAGCCCGGCCGGCAGATCGCGGCGGTACTCGGTCATCGATCGGGCCCGGCCGACGTAGCGCCACTGCGAGTTCCACACCAGCTCGCGAAGGATCGCGAGCGTGACGCCGACCGAGGAGAACGAGTCGTGGATGAGCATGGTGCCGCCCGGCTCGACCCGGTTGCCCCAGTCGCGGATGTCGGCCCGGGCCGGTGCGAATCGGTGGGCACCGTCGACGTACAGCACCTGCACCGACCCCGGCACGTCCACGAGCGCTGTATCGCTGAACGAGCGCACGTGGCGCACCCGGTCGGCCACCCCTGCGGCCGCCAGGTTGCGGTTGAACACGGCGTGATCGTCCTGGGCCTCGGCCGCGAACCCTTCGATCTCCTGCGGGCCTCGGTCGTTGCCGGCGTGCGGGTCGATCGCCACGAGCTCGACGCCGGGATCGGCCGCTGAGGCGAGCACGATCATGCTCCGGCCGCGGAAGCTGCCGATCTCCACGATCCGCTGGCCCGGCGCAGCGGTGCGCGCCGCGTCGTACAGACGCCGGGCCTGGTCGGGGGACATCCACCCTTCGACATCGGCGACCGATGCCAGCACCTCGTCGAACGGCTTCACCACGATCTGCTCCTGTCCTTCGTCATCGTCGTCGTCATCGTCGTCATCCGGTCCTCCCGCTGCCGGTCGGCATCGCGCACACCGCTCACGACACGTACACGCCGAGGCCGAACACCACGGCCCACACCACGCCCAGCACCTGCAGGGTGCGGTCGGCGATGAAGATCTCCTCCGGTGCGGCACCGTGCCCCTGTTCGAGGATGAGCATGTATCGGAACAGCGCGGTCGCCATCGGCACGATCGACAACTCGTAGAACGGCCACGTCGTGCCCGCGATCTCCTTCGTGTCGAACGCCCAGATGCAGTACGACACGAGCGCCGCGCCGAGGCTGATCGACACGACGTCGCGCAGGTAGCCGAGCGAATAGGCGTCGAGGGTGGACCGGGTCTGAGCGTCGTCGCCGACCTCGCGGAGTTCGGCGAACCGCTTGCCGCTGACGATGAACATCGACGCGAACGAGGTGGTGAGGAGGAACCAGGTGCTCATCGGCACGTCCGCGGCCACCGCGCCACCGATCGCGCGCAGCACGAAGAACGCAGCGACGGTGACGAGATCGACCACGGCGATGTGCTTCAACACCGCGCTGTAGCCGGCGGTGAGGGCGACGTACGCCGCAGCGGCGATGCACGCCTTCCAGTTCGCCAGCGCAGCGACGGCGACGCCACCGACCAGCAGGAACGAACCGACACCCCACGCGACACCGAGTGGGATCGCCCCGCTCGCGATCGGACGATTGCGCTTCGTGGGATGGTTGCGATCGTTCTCGACGTCGAGGATGTCGTTC
>JBILUM010000514.1:0-2978 GCA_044370995.1 Ilumatobacteraceae bacterium
CGCGTCCGGCCGCTCGTTCGCTCCGCGCCGGCGTCGGCGTGGGCCGCAGCGATGCTCGACGTGACCGACCCGGGTGGTCGACGGGAGTGACCGCGGTCGGAGCGCGCCCGTGCGCGAGAATGGTCGCGATGTCCCCCTGCCGAGCCGCCCCTCACCGGCAGTCCGTCGTCGCCCCTGTGGTGGGTGCCGAATGACGGCTGTGCCCGTTGCGTGGGGCAGTGCCGGCTCGCTCGGCGCCGAGCTCACCGAATCGCAGGCAGCGTTCCGGGTGTTCGCCGCAGCCGGCGGCCTCGTGCTGCTCGGTCTCGTGCTGCTGCTGCTCACCATCTGGTGGTGGCGCGGGACGCGTCCGGAGTCGCCGGCGCTGGGGCCACTGGAAGTCATGGGCGATCGTCGATGGGCGTCGGCCGCCGAATCGGAGCGTCGTCGTCTGCTGGAGGAGTTCCGGCCCGAGGGCGCGGAACCGATGAACCTCTACGTCGAGCCCTCGCCGGTCGATCTGTCGGTGTTGGCGCGCGAGGCGCCGGCGAGCTTCGACGATCTGCGTGAACCGTCGATCGACCCGGAGGCGCTCGAGATCCAGTCGGAGGCAGCGGTGGACGGTGTCGATGCCGTTGACGGTTCCTCGTCGGCACCGCCTTCGGACCCATCGGCCGACGACGTCGACGGCACCGTGGCGATGACCGTGCCGTCGCTGCCGTCGTCGCCGTCGCTGCCGTCGTCGCCGTCGCTGCCGGTGCTGCCGGTGCTGCCGGTGCTGTCCGAGTCGAGCGAGCTGCCGGTGGCTCAGGAGGAGGCGCCCGATCGCTTCGACGGATCCGCCTCGACGTCCTTCGCGCCGCCCGGCCCCGCTGCGGCAGCGAACGACGACGCGTCGGAGGCGATGATGTCGCCCGACCGTCACGTGTCGCCGAACGCCGGGGAATGACCCTGGCTCACCGCAGCTCGCGCCGCTGACGTCGCGGACCCGACACGGTCCGGCGTCGCGTGGCGCTCCGCCGGTACGGTGTGGCCCATGGCCCAAGGTCTCGATGTCGACGCGATGCTGAACCGATTCCGCGAGCGTGCCGCTGCGGTGCGCAAGCGGCCGTTGCCGCCGGTGGCGGGCGAGGAACGACAGGCGTTCATCACCCAGGCGAACACCGACTTCATGGACTTCGCGATCATCGGTGACGCCGAGGGCAGCGTGGAGGACGGCTTCCTCGTGTTGCGCATCGATCTGCGCCCGGCAGATCAGCGCGGCTGACACCTCCCGGCTTCTGCGAGCGGATCACCCCAGCTCACAGCTGTCGCAGTGTGCTCCTGGCGGGAGCGTCGCACCGTGACGATGGGGACTTCGTGAACAAGATCCGTCGAGCGCGTTGTCCGCTGCCGCCGATCGGTTGCTATCATCTCACCTCGCATTGCGGATGTGGCTCAGCTGGTAGAGCATCACCTTGCCAAGGTGAGGGTCGCGAGTTCGAATCTCGTCATCCGCTCGAAGAAAGTGCAGATCAGCGGCCCCGAAAGGGGCCGCTGATCTCGTTTTCGGCCGGGGCGATCTACTGTCCCGATCGACGATCGGCCCGGTTTTCGGACCCTCCGACGTGGTGGGACGCATCGGCGGCGGTGGAATCTGGCATGGTGCACGAGTGAGCTCTTCCGATCTCCGCCTGCGCCCGGTGCGACTGTCGGACGAACAGGTCGTCAGGTCTGCCCATCGAGAGCTCGGCGTCGAGGCCTTCGACTTCGCCATCGGTCTCCGGCCTGACACCTCGTGGTCGGCGTACGTCGAGCAACTGGATCTCGTGCGACGAGCGACGCATCTTCCTGAGCCTTGGGTGCCGGCGACGTTCCTGCTTGCGTTCGTCGGGGACGACCTCGTCGGGAGGACATCGATCCGTCACGGGCTGAACGACTTCTTGCTCGCGGCAGGGGGCCACATCGGCTATGCCGTGCTTTCGCAGTTTCGTCGGCGAGGTTTCGCCACCGAGATCCTGACGCAGAGCCTGGTCGTCGCTCGGTCGTACGACGTCGGCAGTGTCCTCGTGACGTGTGACGAGGACAACGGTGCTTCGGCGCGCGTGATCACTCGGTGCGGTGGCGTTCTCGAGAACATCGTCGACAACCCAGAAGGTGGCCCACGCAAACGGCGCTACTGGATCGACTGATCGATCGTCGACCCGACCGGTCACACTTGGCGATCCGTTCGGTCGTGACCTCACGCCGAAGCCGACCATCCATCCATCCATCCATCCGAGAGGATCATCCATGCCCAATCCGAAGGGGTTCTCGATGTCGTATGACGACGTCATCCTCGGTCGACGGAGCATCCGCGGCTACAAGCCCGACCCCGTCCCTCGGGCGCTGATCGAGGAGATCATCGCACTGGCCATGCGCTCGCCGTCGTCGATGAACACGCAGCCGTGGAACTTCTACATCATCACCGGCGAGCCCCTGGATCGCATCCGAGCCGGCAACACCGAACGAAATCTGGCAGGCGTACCGCAGTCGCGTGAGTTCCGCTTCGGCGCGGAATTCACCGGGCAGCACCGCGACCGACAGGTGGCCGTTGCGAAGCAACTCTTCGGCGCGATGGGGATCGCCCGCGAGGACAAGCAGGGTCGCCAGGACTGGGTATTGCGCGGCTTTCGGCAATTCGACGCGCCGGTCTGCGTGATCGTCACCTATGACCGCGTGCTCCACGGCAGCGATGACGCACCATTCGACTGCGGCGCCGTGACCACCGCACTGGTCAACGCCGCGTGGTCTCGCGGGCTGGGTGCGGTGATCAACAGCCAGGGCATCATGCAATCGCCCGTGGTGCGCGAGCACGCCGGGATCGCCGACGACCAGGTGATCATGAAGAGCGTCGCTCTGGGCTGGCCAGACGAGACCTTCCCGGCGAACGCGGTGATCTCCGAACGCAAGCCAGTGGCTGATGCCACCGTCTTCGTCGGCTTCGACGAATGAGGCTCACGGTGGGCCCGGGACGAGTC
>JBILUM010000516.1:0-2974 GCA_044370995.1 Ilumatobacteraceae bacterium
GGCACCGACGCCGTCAGCCGGCGAGTCGCTCGAGTTCGGTGAGGGTGTCGTCGAGGGCGTCGAGGCCGATGGCGAGCTGATCGTCGGTGTGGGCGAGGCCGACGTTCACCATGCCGCGGAAGGCGATGTACACGCCACGCTCGAGCAGCCCCAGGAACACGAGCTCCTGCAACACGTCGTCGCGGGCACCGGCTTCGCTCACGTTCGTGGGGGCCGTCCTGGTGGCGTGGAGCGACATCATCGAACCGAAGCCGCTGACGCTCATCGGCAGCGTGTGCTTGGCACACACCGCTGCGACTTGCTGGCGGAACTCGTCGCCTCGGGCGAGATGCGCCTCGGCGACGGCGGCCGTGTACACCTGGCCGAGCACGGCGCCACCGGCGGTCATCGTCGCGATGTTGTTGTTGAAGGTGCCCGCGTGGCTGATGACGTGTGTACGCGCACCGGGCGTGGTGTCGTACTGGTCGAGCAGCTCGGCGCGCCCGCCGAAGGCACCGAAGGAGAAGCCGCCGCCGATGTACTTGCCGTAGGTGGTGATGTCGGCCTCGGCGCCGAGCAGACGGAGCATGCCCTGGCGTCCGTGTCGTGAGGTCATCACCTCGTCGGCGATGCACACCGCACCCGCAGCGCGTGCGGCGGCGAACACGCCCTGGGCGAACTCGGGCGTGGCTGGAACGCAGCCCCCGGAGCCGAGCATCGGTTCCATGATCACGGCAGCGAGTTCGGCGGCGTGCTCGTCGATCAGCGCAACCGTGCCGGCCAGATCGTTGTAGGGCGCGATCACGAAGTCGTACGGGGCGTTCCACGGGGCCGGTCCACTGGCGAAGTAGAGGACGCCGCCGTGGTAGCCACCGAGGAACACGAGCAGCTTCGTGCGCCCGGTGAACTGGGTGGCCGTGGTGATCGCCATCAGGTTCGCCTCCGTGCCCGAGTTGGTGAACCGGACGCGATCGATGCCGAAGCGCTCGCACATCAGCCGCCCCAGCACGGCCTCCGCCGGGTGCACCCCACCGACGCTGACGTTGGTGTGCAGGGCCGCAGTCACGGTGTCGATCACGCGGTGCTCGCTGTGGCCCAGCAGGCCGGCGGTGTAGTCACCCAGCAGGTCGACGTAGCGGTGACCGTCGGTGTCGGTGAGCGTGGCGCCCTCCCCGGCCACGAATGCGAGGGGGAACGGTGGGTGGTTGAGCACCGTACGGGTGTGACCGCCCGGCAGCACCTTCGACGCGTCCTCGAAGTAGCGGCGGCTGCCCGGGTTGCGATCGGCGTACTGCTGACGGGCTCGGTCGAGGTGCGCTGCGTCCATGGGCCGCATGGTACGCGCAGCATGCTTCGACGGGTTCAACGTCGTGAGCGGAGGGCGCGGATCTGGTGGTGCTGATCTGGTGGCGCGGATCAGAGGGTGCGTGCGGCCCGGCGGGCCTCGAGCACCGCTTCGAGCACCGTGCGCGGTGCGACGCAGTCGCCCACGCGGACCGCCGTGCCCGGCAGCGGATCGGTGGGGAGCCGGAAGCCGCAGTCGACCAGGGCCACTGCGTCGATGCTGCGACGCTCACCGCTGAAGCGGTCCTGGAGGTCGACCGAACCCGCGCGCACGGTGCGCAACAGGGTGCGCCGCGCGATCGTGACGCCGCGTTGGGCGAGACGCACGTTCGCCGGGGCGAGGTCACCGCTACGGCTGAGTTCGTTCCCGGCGATCTGGTCCTGGGTGATCAGCACCGCACGCTCACCGAGTTCCTCCGCGAGCGCGACGGCGATCGGCCCGCCGATCGGATCGAACAGTGCGATGGTCCCTTCGCTGGGCAGCACCACGGAGCCGCTGCGCACGTCGACGATGTCGAGGACCACGGCGCCGTCGGCCACCTCGTACTCACGCAGACCGGGGCGGGCGCCCGTGGCCTGCACGGTGTGGGGCCGGGCTGCGAGATCGGTGCCGTCGCTGCCGAGCCGCACCGACACCGCGAGACGCTCGCACTCGGCGACCAGCCAGTCGATGAACGGGCCCGCCGGACCGGTGAGACCGGCGATGCCGCCCAGCCGATCAGCGCGCTCGACGACGGTGACACGGTGGCCACGCACGGCGGCGACGCGAGCGGTCTCGAGACCCGCCGCACCGCCACCGATGACCGTCACCTCGCATGCCTCGCGGGTGGCGACGTACCAGTCGGGGTCGGCGCTCTCGTGGCCCGTGCTCGGCTCGACCACACAGGTGATGATCGGGTTGCGCGCATCGCGCACCTGACACGTCTGGTTGCACCGGATGCACGGTCGTGCCCGCTCGCCGTGGCCGTCGGTGAGCAGCCGGACGAGATCGGGTTCGGCGAGCTGTGCACGCGTCATCTCGACGCCGTCGGCCACGCTGTCGCCCAGCGCCCACTCGGCCTGGCCCGCATCGACGATGGACCCCTGCAGGAACACCGGTGTGCCGGGCACGACGTCGCGGATGCGCCGGCACAGGTCGATGTTGAATCCGGCCGGCTCGTGATGATCGGGTCGGGTCTTCTCGGCCGAGAAGATCGCGCCACGGACGACGACCACGTAATCGACACCGGCTGCCACGAGCGCCGGCGCGAGTTCCGCTGCGATGTCGGGCGTGATGCCCGCCCAGGGCGCCAGCTCGTCGCACGACAACCGCAGACCCACGATCGCATCGCCGGCTGCCGTGCGCACCGCCTCGATCACCCGACGGGCGAACAGGTGGCGATCGGCGCCGTAGTCGTCACCACGATGGTTGGTGAGCCCGGACAGGAACTGGCGCACCAGGCTGTGCTGGCCGGCGTTGATCTCCACACCGTCGCATCCCGCCCGCACGGCGATCGCTGCCGCAGCCCCGAATCCGGCGACGACCGCGTCGATGTCGCGGGCCTCCATCGACTTCGGGACTTCGCGGGAGTTCACCTCGGGCACCCGCGACGGTGCCCACAGCGGCGCCTGGTTGTAGGCGCTGGAGCCCTGTCCGCCTGCGTGGTCGAGC
>JBILUM010000517.1:0-2970 GCA_044370995.1 Ilumatobacteraceae bacterium
CTGATCATCGAGGTCACGCCCGGCAACACGTTGTTGCTCACCACCACGGTGCCGATCCCGTAACGCCGCGGCGAAGCTCAAGCGCACAGCTGGGCGTCGGAGAGCGGGTTCGCGAAGGCGTAGAGCACGGCGAGCAGTGCGTTGTGAGTCGCCGGGTCGGTGAGCGGCGCGAGGTCGGCGACGAATGCGTGCAGACGGTCGGAGACCTCGCGAGGAGCGCACCCCGCCCCCGTCGGCCCGGCGAGCCCCTCGAGTTCGAGCCGGTCGAGGGTGTCCCGTGGCAGATCGCCCCGCTCGACGGCAGCGCCGACGATGCCGGTCACGGCCATCACCGCCGTGTCGATCGCCCGGTCGCCGAAGGTCTGCTGTGCCCGTCGTCGGGCACCCTCGGGCGATGGGGCGATGCCCCAGCGATCGAGTGCGTCGATCGCCACCGGCGCGAGCAGCGCGACGCCGACCTTGGCGCTGAACCCGATCGGGCCGCTCGGCGCGGCGGCCGTGATCGCCACGCCGGCGGCGTTGACGGCAAGCTGGGCGAGGAGACCGTCGGCGTCGGCCTCGGCGATCTCGGCATCGCGGAGCGCGAGCTGCACCTGCGCGAACGTGCCGGCCAGGTCGCGCACCAGCTCGCCGTCGACCCGGCCGTCGGGTTCCAGCATCGGGACGTCGCTCAGGTCGTCGCGCTGAAGGCCGTCCGCCATCGCCGCGCGGGCGGCGGGGTCGCCGAGCAGCCAGCGCAGGGCGCGGTCGCCGTCGTCGTAGGTCCACTCCCACCGTGACGCTCGAGGCCCGAGATCGGCCAGCCACGGCGTGACCGCGGCCGCCGCGATCGCCGGGGCCGATCGGGTCGCGCCGTCGGTCGCCGACGGCACGCCGTGCAGCTGGAGCCACTCCAGCAGCGGGCGCAGGATCCGACCGGCGGTCACCTCGTCGACCTGTGCAGGCGAGGTGCCGACGATCAACAGCCGGGCCACGCTGTCGTCGAACTGTGCTGCGAGCAGGATCTCGTCCGGACGGGCGCGTTCGAGGAACGCTGCCGCTGCCGCAGGGCGGTCGGCCAGGATGCGGAACAACAGGTCGGCGGTGTTGTCGCCGCCGGCGAACGCGTCGGGCCACCGCATCCCGTGGTCGCTGCCCTCGCGCCACCGGCGCATCACGAGCGAGCCGACCGCGGCGAGGGTGCGATCGTCGAGGCGGAGGTGGCGCAGCACCAGCGCGGCAGCCATCGGCGAGGCATCGAGCAGCGCCGTCGGGAACCAGCGCACGTGCCCGTCGTTCGGCCCAGCCGCGGCGTACCGGGCAGCGGCTGCTGCGATCTCGGCATCGAGGTCGGCGAGTGCCCGGCGTGCCGTGGTGTCGTCCGGATCGTCGACGAGCACCTGCGCCAGATCGAGGCGGCGACAGGCGAACCCGTCGAACGTCGCGGCCCAGGCGGCATCGTCGAGCCGAGGACCGGCGGCGGATCCGCCCATCGCCGACGACTCCCACCATGCCGTCGCTGTCGTCATCGCCGTCATCGCTGACGTCATCGCCGTCATCGCTGACGTCATCGCCGTGGAGAGAACCGTTGCAGTGCCAGGGCCACCCAGGGGATCGTCGACGAGCACGGCGCCGATGGCCGGCAGCCAGCCGAGCTCGAGCAGACGCTGCGCATCTCGCGCGGCCCGCACCGCATCGGCCGCCAGCGGATCGTCGCTGCGGACCGACGCCAGCGCGCCGGCCGTGCGGCGCACCTGACGGCGCAACGCGTCGAGCAGGAACAGGTCGTAGCCGAGCAGCGTCATGCGGGGTGCCCCGCCATCGCCGCGGCACGCAGGTCGATCTCGTCGGCCTGCCGTTCGAGGACGAGCGCATGGCGACGGAGATCGTCGATGGCGAGGTCGAGTCGCCGTTGGGCGACCAGCACCTCGTCGCAGCACCGCTCGGCCACCGGGCCCCGCCACACGTCGTCGCCCGCTCGACGTCGGACGTCGCCCAGGTTGCGCAGGTCGCGTTCGGTGAGCTGGGTCGCGAGCCGGCGCAGGCCGGTCGCCCGCGCTCGCAGCGCCGCAGCGGGGGCGGTCTCCAACAGAGGCATCGCCCAAAGTGGGACAGCGGTCCGACCCGATCGGAAACCGATGCGGCCTCGTGACCGGAGTGCGGCCGATGGGTGGCCGGCGGCTCCTACAGGCGGGAGACGACCACGTGATGGGGCAGCTGCGTGGTCGCGTCGACGAAGCCGTCGCCGACGACGACGAACCCTTCGCGCTCGTAGAACGCGAGGGCGCGGTCGCGGGCGTTCGCCCACACCCCGATGGCCCCGAGCGAGCGGGCGTGATCGCGGCCGGCGGCGATCAGCAGCGCCCCGATGCCCGTGCCCTGCAGCGATGCGGCGGTGGCCATGCCGCGCAGCTGCACCGCCGGCGAGGTGCCGTCCGGCGCGTCGCGAGGGATCCAGGTGCTCGTCGCGACGAGGATCCCGTCGACGCGCACGCCGAGGTGCACCGCACCGGGCGCATGGTCCTCGGGAAAGGCGACCTCCTTGGTCGGCGTGTCGGCCCGCAACACGGCCAGGCGGACCGGGTGTGTCTCCTCGGCGGTGATGCGCACCACCTCGCGATCGGCCGGCGGCGTCGCGGGGCTCGTCGGGCTCATCGCGAGAGGTGCACGAGCTCGCCGCCCGCCGCTGCCGAGCGGTACATCGCGTCGACGACGCGGTGCGCCTCCACCGCGGTGGCGAAGTCGGGGTGCGCAGGGCGACCCTCGACGACGGCGCGCACGAACTCGCCGTCGGGGTTCATCGACCCGTCGAGGAGCGGCAGCGCTGCGGCCTCCAACGCCTCGCCCTCGAGCGAACCGGTGGCTCCGTCGCTGTCGGTCCACGACACCGGGCCGTACCAGTCGTCGCCCTCGATCACGATGTGGCGGCGCTCGCAGAAGACCTCGACGCGTCGCAGGCTCGGACGTGCCAGGTTGTCGTGCCAGACGCTG
>JBILUM010000518.1:0-2969 GCA_044370995.1 Ilumatobacteraceae bacterium
GGGCTCGTCGAACTCGACCATGTCCGCTTCCGCTACCCGGCAGCGGCCGATGTCACCGTCGCCTCGCTCGAGTCGCCGAGTGCGCTCGGTGGCGCCGACCCCGATCGCGACGTCCTGCTCGACGTGTCGCTCACGATCCGCCCGGGTGAGACGATCGCCCTCGTGGGCTCGTCCGGCTCGGGCAAGACCAGCCTCGCGTCGCTCATCCCGCGGCTGTACGACGTGAGCGGCGGTGCCGTGCGCGTCGACGGCCACGACGTGCGCGACCTCACCCAGGAGTCGCTGCGCGCCGCGATCGGTGTGGTGAGCCAGGATCCGCACCTGTTCCACGACACGATCGGGGCCAACCTGCGCTACGCGAAGCCCGACGCCACCGACGCCGAGCTCGACGAGGCCTGTCGCGGCGCACGCATCGCCGACATGATCGCCGAGCTGCCCGACGGGTACGACACGGTGGTGGGCGAGCGGGGCTACCGCATGAGCGGCGGCGAGAAGCAGCGCCTGGCGATCGCCCGCCTGCTGCTCAAGAACCCGACGATCATGATCCTCGACGAGGCGACGAGCCATCTCGACAACGAGAACGAGGCACACGTGCAGGCCGCGCTCGAGCACGCCCTGAAGGGCCGCACCGCGCTCGTCATCGCCCACCGCCTGTCGACGATCCGCGACGCCGACCGCATCGTCGTGCTCGACGAGGGCCTCATCGCCGAGCAGGGCACCCATGACGAGCTGCTCGCCCTGGGCGGGCTCTACGCCGGCCAGGTCTTCGCCGGCGACAACGCCCTCCTCGCCTGAGCGCGTCGAGCTCGCCCGAGCGCGTCGAGCGCGTCGAACGGGCCCTCGGACCGCTGGTGGGGCGGGATCCGCGAACCGTGTGACACCCCCTCGGCATCATGGACCGCATGGAACCCCTCGTCGTTCTCCTCGTCGCCGTGGCGGCCCTCGCCGTCGGTTGGCTGCTCGCCCAGCGGGCGGCGGCGCACCGGCCGCAGTCGCTGGTCGAGCCGCTCACCCCGCCGGCACCTCCGGTCGACGTCGTGGCCATCGTCGCCCAGGCGCGGGCCGAGGCCCGCGAGGAGGCCGCCCGCACCGCCGCCGAGCAGCAGGCGATGTTGCAGGCCTCGTTCAGCCAGGCCGTCGGCACCCTGCAGCAGCAGTCCCTCGCCGAGCGTGAGGCCGCGTTGGCCCAGCTCAGCACGATCGCCAAGGAGCACCTCGCCGGCCAGGTGGCCGCGGGCCAGGCCGACCTCAGCGCCAAGAAGGACGTGATCGGCACCACGCTCGACCAGATCAAGGGCGAGATGCGGTCCGAACTCGGCCGTCTCGGCCAGATCGTGTCGGCGCTCAGCGAGCGCAGCGCCGAGCAGTTCGGCCAGGTCGACCAGTCGCTGCGCGCCCATGCCGAGATCGCCCAGCACCTCAGCTCCACCACCCAGAGCCTGCGCGAGGCGTTGGCCAACTCCAAGACCCGTGGGCAGTGGGGCGAGCGCATGGCCGAGGACGTGCTGCGGCTGGCCGGCTTCATCGAGAACGTCAACTACGTCAAGCAGACCGCGGTCGAGGGCGACGGCCGGGGCATGCCCGACTTCACGTTCTTCATGCCCAAGCACCATGTGCTCTACATGGACGTGAAGTTCCCGTTGGCGTCCTACCTCAAGTACCTCGACGCCGGCTCCGACGCCGAGCGCCAGGTGCATCGCGACCAGTTCCTCCGCGACGTCCGCCTCCGGGTGAAAGAGCTCGCCAAGCGCGAGTACGCCAAGGTCAGCGAGTCGGCCACGGTCGACCAGGTGCTGCTGTTCCTGCCCAACGAGACCCTCAGCGCCTTCATCGTCGAGAACGACCCCACCATCGTCGACGACGCGATGAAGCAGGGCATCGTCCTGTGCTCGCCGGTCACCCTGCTCGCCTTCCTCGGCCTCATCCGTCAGGCCTTCGACAGCTTCATGATCGAGCAGACGAGCGACCAGATCCTCTCGCTGCTCGGCAAGTTCGGCGAACAGTGGGGCAAGTACACCGACTCGCTCGAGACCGTGAAGAAGCGCTTCGACAGCGTCCAGCGCGAGTTCGACAACCTGCTCGGCACGCGCAAGCGCGCCCTCGAACGTCCGTTGCGCGAGCTCGAGGGCATCCGCCGTGAGAAGGGCCTGCCGGTCGACGGCACGCTGTTCGAGCTGCCGGTCACCGAGTACGACAACGTGCGCGAGCTCGGCGCCTGAGCCAGGCTCAGGGCGCGCGCACCGGCTGATCCTCGGGCAGACTCTCGGCGATGAGCCAGCCGTCGTTCGACTTCCCTGAGATCGACGGTGTCGACGTCGGCATCGACGACGGGGGTGAACCCACCTACACCGTCGGCGAGCTGGCCGATGCCATCAACGGCACCCTCCGGCGTGGTTTCGCCGACGGCATCTGGGTGCGCGGCGAGATCCAGGGCTGGAACGAGCGCGGCCCGCACGCCTACTTCCGCCTGGTCGAGGAAGGCGAGCAGGGCAAGGCCGTCGTCAACGTCCAGTTCTTCGCGCCGGCCCGGATGCGACTGCGGCCGTTGCTCGCGAAGAACCGGCTGCGGCTCGCCGACGGCTTGAAGGTGCGCATCTTCGGCCACCTCGACTTCTTCGCCGGCTCGGGCCAGCTCGGCCTGAAGATGAGCGGCATCGACCCTCGCTTCACGCTCGGCGACCTGGCGATGCAGCGCGACGAGGTGTTGCGCCGGCTGGTGTCGAGCGGCATGTACGACGAGAACCGGCGCCGCCGCCTGGTCGCGGCCCCGCTGCGTGTCGGCGTGGTCACCAGCCTCGACAGCGCGGCCTGGGCCGACTTCTCCCACGAGATCGAGCGCAGTGGCATCGGCTTCCAGCTCCGCGTGATCGACGTGCGCGTGCAGGGCGAGTGGGCCGTGTCGATGATCACCACGGCGCTGCGGTCGTTGGGCCGCGCCGGCGCTCTCGACGTGCTGGCGCTCATCCGCG
>JBILUM010000519.1:0-2966 GCA_044370995.1 Ilumatobacteraceae bacterium
CGCCTCGCACTCGGTGTAGAGGCCGTACAGCTGCACGTACTCGTAGGCGCGGTCGATGTCGTTCTTCTTCTCCTCGAGCTTCGCGGCCCACGCCGCCTGCTTGCCGCGGAGGGGGAGCGCCTGCAGGGCCCGTTCGCTCGTCTCGGCGATGGCCTTCGCCCGCTTGAGCTGCTTCTGCACCTTGCCCCGGGTGGGGAACACCCACTCGGGCACGTCGATCGGCTGGCCCTCGGCGTCGTACAGCGGGTGCTCGCTGAACCAGGCGCGGATGTTGTCGACGAGCAGCTGGTATCGGAGCGGGTTGATGCCACCGCTCGCGACCTGGGTGATGCGCGGTGCCTGCTCCGGGCCGACCGCGGCGACGGCGATGATCGAGGCGACGACGATGTCGACCGGGATGACGTCGACGGTGCCCTCGGGGACGCCGGGGAACTCCTTCAGCAGCCCGCGGGCGTAACTGAGGATGACCGGCTCGGCCATGCGGAAGCCGCGGATCCAGCCGGGGAACGGTTCGGCGAGCGCACTCTCGATGATCGACGGGCGCACGATCGACACGGGAACGGGACCCTTGGTCTCGGTGAGCGCCTGCTCGCCGAGGGCCTTGGTGTAGGCGTAGGCATCGGGCCAGCCGACGCTGGCGGCCCGGGCCCGACCGGCCTCGACCAGCTGGTCGCTCACCCAGCGCTCGCGCAGCTGCTCGGTCTTGCTGGCGAGCGCCGGCGCGCCGGCCGCGCCGAGCTCGGTCTGGGCGAGTTTGCGCATCTCGCGCAGGTGCTCGGGGTCGCGGCTCGCCGCCTCGAGATCGCTCCGGAGCCGGCGGGCGGCGGCCACTTCCTTGCGCCAGTTGAGGCCGAGGTCGAACGGGCCCTCGCTCACGAGTTCCTCGGGGGCGTTGCCGCGACGGTTGCCGGCGACGTAGCAGGTGCTGACGGCCACCAGGTGCGGGGTGATGCCGAGGTCGTTGAGCGTCTGGGCGATGCGGACCGGCCCGAGCAGGTTGATCTCCACGGCCGAGTCGAGCGGCGAGTCGAACGCCACCGCAGCGGCGGAGTGGATGACGACGTCGCACGAGGCGAAGATCGCCCGGTCGGCGTCGTTCAACCCGAGCCCGTCGGTGCTGACGTCGCCGCCGACGGCGGTGACACGGCGGGCGATCGTCGCGTCGAACGGTTCGTCGGTGCCCTCGAGCTCGGCCTTCAGCCGGTCGAACGCGTTGTTCTTGAAGATCTCGCGACGCACGCGCTCGGCGGGATCGTGTCGCTTGCTGGGGCGCACGAGCAGCACGAGCTCACACCCGGGCACGCTGCGGAGGAGGCGCTCGACGAGCGCGGTCCCCACGAATCCGGTGCTCCCGGTGATGGCGATGCGCTTGCCGGCGAGGTTCTCGCTGATCACGAGCATCTTGTCTACCATATGGTAGAGAGCGATGCGAGCACCGGGCTGCTCGACCGCCACCGTGAGCCGATGACCACCTCCATGACCAGCACGAAACCGTCCACCCGCGACCGCATCCTGGTCGCCGCCACCGACCTGTTCGGCCTGCGCGGGGTGGATGCGGTGTCGCTCGACCAGATCGCGGCCGAGGTGGGCGTCGCCAAGCAGACGCTCCTGTACTGGTTCCCCAGCAAGGACGAGCTGCTCCAGGGCGTGCTCGCCCAGGCGGCCGCCGAGCTCGTGCTCGTGGTGGAGGCCGCCGTCCGCTCGGCGACCGACGACCCGCTCGACCGCATCGACGCCGTGGTCCGGGCCGTGTTCCGCCCGGCCGTGCGCCGGCCGGCGCTGCTCGGACTACCCGGCCCGGTGGCAGCGTCGCTCACCGATCAGCTGCGCCCGCTGGTCGACCGGGCCCACGCATACCTGCGCGACGAGATGGACGCAGGGCGTCTCCGCCGTGCCGATCCCGGGCTCGTCGCCGCGCTCAGCTACGCCACGGTCACCGGCATCGCGACCGAGCCCGAGGCCCTGCGCGTCAACGGCTGGGAGCCCACCGCCGCCGGTCTCCGCCGACTGCGCGACGAGCTCCTCGCCTTCCTCCGTGCCGCCCTCGCCCCCTGACGAGTGGCCCCGTGTGGGGTCAGCGGGCGGTGTTGCGTCGGCGGCGGGACTGGCGCTCGAGCGCGAGTGCGACCAGCTCGTCGATCAGCGACGCGTACGACAGCCCGCTCGCGATCCACAGCTTCGGGTACATCGAGATCGGGGTGAAGCCCGGGATCGTGTTCACCTCGTTGCACAGGAAGCCACGGCCGTCGGGGCCGTCCTCGAAGAAGAAGTCGACCCGGGCCATGCCCTCGCAGCGCAGCACCTGGAAGATGCGGACCGCCAGCGCCTGCACCTCGGCGGTGGCCTCGGGGGAGAGGCGGGCGGGGATGACCGCCTGCGACCCGTCGTCGAGGTACTTGTCGGCGTAGTCGTAGAACTCGGCGCCCGGCACGATCTCGCCGGGCACGCTCGCCCGCGGCTCGAGGTTGCCGAGCACCGCCACCTCGATCTCGCGGCCGGTGATCGCCTCCTCCACCACGACCCACTCGTCGTACGAGAGGGCGAGGGTGATCGCGTCGCGAACGGCCTCGACCGTCTTCGCCTTGCTCACACCCACCGACGAGCCCATGTTGGCGGGCTTCACGAACAGCGGCATGCCGAGCTCGTCGACCAGCTGCTGGGGGAGCGACGGTGTGATCTCGTGCTCGCGGAACGAACGCGATCGGGCCTGCGCGATGCCGTTGGCGGACAGGACCTGCTTGGCCATCGCCTTGTCCATCGACAGCGAGGAGCCGAGCACACCGGAACCCACGTACGGCACGCCGGCGAGCTCGAGCAGCCCCTGCACCGTGCCGTCCTCGCCCATCGGCCCGTGCAGCAACGGCATCACGACGGTGCGCGAGCCGCTGCCGGCGGCGCTGACGACGTCGGTCGCCGACACCGGCGAACCGGCCGGATCGAGATGGCCCGGCAGCGCGTCCGGTCCG
>JBILUM010000520.1:0-2958 GCA_044370995.1 Ilumatobacteraceae bacterium
GCCGACCTCGGCGCCGAGGTGATCAAGGTCGAGACACCCGACGGCGGCGACCGCATGCGCTACATGGGACACCGGGTCGACGACATCGGTGCGTTCTGGGCCAACGTCAACCGGGGCAAACGCTCGCTCGTGCTCGACCTGCGCCAGGCCGAGGCCCTGCAGGTCTTCCGCGATCTGATCGCGCGCACCGACGTGTTCATCCAGAACTTCCGTCCGGGCGTCGTCGACCGGCTCGGGATCGACGAGGCCTCGTTGCGAGCCGTGCGCCCCGACCTCGTCTACGTGTCGGTGAGCGGGTTCGGCGAGACCGGGCCGTACATCGACCAGAAGAGCTACGACTACGTGATCCAGGCGTTGTCGGGGATGGCCTCGCTGCAGCGCGACAGCGGCGGTGAACCGGCACTGATCCGAAACGTCGTCATCGACAAGGTCACCGCGATGACCGCGGTCCAGAGCGTGCTCGCCGCCGTCGTCGCCCGTCTCCGCGGGCAGGACGGCCAACACATCCGCATCTCGATGATCGACGTCGCGCTCGCGTTCTTCTGGCCCGACGGGATGATGCAGCACACGCTCCTCGACACCGAGCGCGTGACCCCCGGGCCGCACATGGCCGACAACTACCTCGTACGTCGCACCGTCGACGGACACCTCGCGCTGATGGCCACGTCGAACTCGCAGTTCCCCGGACTGTGCGCTGCCCTCGGCACCGAGACGTGGCTCACCGATCCGCGCTTCGTCACCCTCGAGGCGCGCGAAGCGAACGCAGCCGTGCTGAACGAACTCATCACCGCCGAGGTGGCCAAGCACACCGCTGCCGATCTCGTGGCACGCCTGCACGCCCACGACGTGCCGTGCGCCGCGGTCAATCCGCTCGAGCGGGTGCACCTCGACCCACAGGTGCAGCACAACGACACGCTGGTCGTGCACGAGCGGCCGTGGCTGGGCACCGTGCGCGAGCCCCGGCCGCCTGCCCGGTACTCCGCGACGCCCACGTCGCTCGGCCGTCACGCACCCCGCCTCGACGAGCACACCGACGAGGTGCTCGCCGAACTCGGCCTCGACGCCGACCGCATCGCCGACCTCCGCGCCCGAGGCGTCGTGGGCCGACGCAGCTGAGGACTGTCGCCCTCGCACCGGGGCGCTCCCCCGTCGGGCGAGGCGGCCGCGTGGTCGTACCTCGTCGAGCGACGACGACATCAGCACATCACAGCATCATGCTGATACGATGCACCCGTGCGCACGACGATCGACCTGGCTCCCGACGTGTATGACATCGTCCGTCGACGCGCGTTCGAGGAACGCCGTTCCATGGGTGACGTGCTCTCCGAGCTGGCACGC
The DNA here is from genome assembly GCA_044370995.1 of Ilumatobacteraceae bacterium. Lineage (GTDB taxonomy): Bacteria > Actinomycetota > Acidimicrobiia > Acidimicrobiales > Ilumatobacteraceae > VFMC01. The sequence continues at coordinate 1,339 of JBILUM010000520.1, forward strand.
AGCGGCCTGCGTGGCGCCGTGGCACGCAGGCCGATCGGACGGTTCGACGGCCACGGCTCAATCGCCGACGACTTCGACCTCCTGCCCGACGAGGTGGGCGACGCACTCGTCACCGACCTCACGTGACGGCGTATCTCCTCGACACACACGTCCTCGTGTGGTCTGCGATCGCTTCCGACCGTCTGTCGACCCCGACCGTCGAACTGCTGTCGGATCCTGGCATCGAGGTGTTCGTCTCCTCGGTGTCGATCGCTGAGATCGTGATCAAGCAGCGGCTCGGCAAGCTGCAGCTGCCGGTCTCACCGCTCGCCCTGATCGACGAGCTGGGCATGAGCGAACTCGTCTTCACGGGCTTGCATGCGCAGACAGTCGCCGAACTGCCGCTCCTCCACCGGGATCCGTTCGATCGTTGGCTCATCGCGCAAGCCATCACCGAGCATCTGGTGCTCGTCACCGCCGACGCTCAGATCCATCGCTACGACGTGGACACCCTCGACCCGAGCAGCTGATCGTCAGCCTCGCATCGACTCTCCGTCCTCGCCGGCAGCTTCCCGCTCGTGGTCGTATCAAGAGGCGCGGGCGACCTCGCCAGCGGCCACGACCGTCGACACACGGGTGACGGCGGAGATGTCGTCGAGCGGATCGTCGGGCACGACGATCACGTCGGCGTGCGCGCCGACGTCGAGGTGGCCCAGGTCGTCCTGGCGCAACAACCGTGCGGCGTGGAGCGTCGCCGAGCGGATGCTCTCGAGCGGCGACAGCCCCACCATCTCGGTCATGAACACGCACTCCCAGGCGTTCATCCCGTGGTGGTTGCCGGGCGTACCCGCATCGGTGCCCATCACGAGGGTGACACCGAGTTCGTGGGCCCGGCGCAGCGTCGCCACGTGCAGGTCGTTGAACGACTGCATCCGCTCGAGCAGATGCGGCGGCATCGATGCGACGGCGGCCTCGTCGCGGAACAGCAGCTCGCTCGCGCACACGGTCGGGACGAGCACGGTGCCGCCTGCCGCCATCTTGCGCAGCGCGTCGTCGTCGGCGAACGTGCCGTGCTCGATGCTGTCGACCCCGGCGTCGACGGCGTTGTGGATGCCACGTCCGGCGTGGCAGTGCGCGGCGACGTGCTTGAAGTTGTCGTGCGCGATCTCGACCGCGGCGCGCAGTTCGTCGAGGGTGAACTGGATGGCGCGCGAGTCCTCGGTCTCCGACGACAGCATCGCCCCGGTCGCCATCACCTTGATGAGGTCGGCCCCTCGGGCCAGCTGACGCCGCGCGGCGGCCCGCACGGCGTCGGCGCCGTCGGCCACCTCGTACATCCCCGGGTAGTAGTCGACCGTCGCGGTGGTGATCGACAACAGCCTGCCGGCGAGGAACATCCGCGGGCCGCGGGCCAGGCCCTGGCGGATCGCGTCGCGCACCGCCATCTCCACGTAGTTCCAACCGCCGACGTCGCGCACGGTCGTGATGCCGGCGCGCAGCGTCCGCTCGGCCGCCGCTGCGGCGTAGAGCGCCACCGCAGCATCGCTGCGCGACGCGGCTGCGACCGGGTCGCCGGCGTCGGTGGGCAGCGTGAGGTGCACGTGGCAGTCGATCAAGCCGGGCAGCAGCCACGACCCGGAC
>JBILUM010000522.1:0-2954 GCA_044370995.1 Ilumatobacteraceae bacterium
TTCCTGGCCAAGCGGCGCCCGGAGTTCCGGGGCCTCTGATCTGATCTGACGGCTTCGCCCGTCAGAGGTTGGGCGGGAGCAGGCGGTTGACGTTCTCGAACCAGAAGTAGAGCACCACGACGAACGGACCGATCCCGACGAGGGCGCCCACCCAGTTGCGTCGGACTCGGCGGCTCAGTGCGGTGGCCGCGAGCGCCACCAGCGTGAGGAGGACACCCCAGATCGCGACCTGCGGGAACGCAGCCGGATCGCTGAACCAGCTGTTCTCGAACAGGTCCTGGCTGGCGCTCGCCGTGTCGTCGAGGCCGGCGCTGTCGATCGCGCCGGCGCCTTCGGCCAACGCGTCGTCGATGGCAGGGGTGGCGCCGTCGCCGTCCGTGCCCGAGGGCACCGTGCCCAGCGTGATGGCCGCCGTGGTGGTGGCGGTCGCGATCTCGGGCTCGGCGGTGGCGGGCAGGTCGTCGCCCGGGATCACCGAGGGGGCGGGCACCTCGCCGGCCGGCGGCACGTACGGCGCGGTGACCAGATCGGAGCGTTCCGGGTCGAGCACTGCGGTGACCACGATGCGTTGCTTCGCGCTGAACTTCGGATGGCACGACGTGAGGGTGAGGGTGGCCACCGTCGGGTCGGTCGTCGGGATCACGAGCTGGTAGTCGTTCGGGCTGACGATCACCTGCCCGGTGACGAGGTAGGTGAAGCGGCCCGCGATCGTCTCGACGATCACCTCGTCGCCCACCTGGAGCTCGTCGATCCGGTTGAACGGTTGGCCGTGGGTGGTGCGATGACCGGCGATTGCGGCGTTGCCGTACTGGCCGGGGAGCGGGGTTTCGGGGAAGTGGCCGGGGCCGTCCTCGAGGTCGCTGGTGCGGACGCCCTCGATCACGATCTTCTCGAGGTCGATCTTCGGGATCGTGAGCTTGGCGAGGGGGTCGCCCTGCGGCGGAGGTGTGAGTCGGGCGGCCGGCACCGTGGACGAGGGAGCCGGCACGGGCTCGGTGTCGGGCTCGGTGTCGGTGGGGACGGTGGCGGGCACCGTCTCGGGCGTGACGGTGGGGGCGCTGACCTCGGTCGCCGTCGTGTCGCCACCTGCGGTGGCGAGCAGGCCCTCGAACTCGTTCTCGAGCCGGTTCTGCGCCTGCGCGGTCTGGATGCCCGTGCCGTAGAGCTGGTAGCCGACGAACGCGAACATCAGGACGCCCACGGAGATGAGGGCGCGGCCGAGGCCGCCGACGAACCATCGCCAGTCCTTGGGCTCCGGTGGGCGGTCCCAGCGGCTCGGACGTGACGGGGCGTCGCCGGGCACGAGCTGGTCGACATGGGTCAGCGGGCCCGCGGCCGCCGAGACCGGCGTGCCGGCGTCGAGGCGATCGAGCGCGGAGGAGGGGCCGCCCGGCATCACGGCGCCGACGCTACCGGGTGACCCTCGACGTGGCTGGTCACCCGACGCGCGTCACCTGGTGTCGCCTGGGAGGTCGGGGGAAGCGGCAACTAGCGTCGCCACCGCATGGAACCGGCCGTCGCCTCCAGTGGTCCGGTCGTCGAACTCGACGACGCGGTCGCCGTGCTCGGTCGCTTCCCCGCGCTGGCGGGTGTGACGATGACCGTCGCACGGGGCGAGATCGTCTTGCTGCGCGGCCCGAACGGTGCGGGCAAGACGACGCTGCTCCGGCTGTGCGCCGGCCTGCTCCCGCTGGCTCGTGGCTCAGGCTCGGTCGTGGGGTGCGATCTGCGCACCCAGCGCGACGCGATCCGCTCGCGGGTCGGTCTCCTCGGCCACTCCAACGGGCTGTACCACGACCTGACCGTGCGTGAGAACGTCCAGTTCTGGGGTGCCACGGTGGGTGCCACCGCCGACGAGATCCAGTCGTCGCTCGAGCGGATGGGCTTGGCGGCTCGGCTCGCGGACGTCGCGGTCGGCCGGTTGTCGGCCGGTCAGAAGCGACGGACCGCGCTCGCCTGCCTGGTCGCGCGACGAGCACAGCTGTGGCTGCTCGACGAACCCCATGCCGGCCTCGACGCCGCTGGCCGCGACGAGCTCGACCGCACGCTGCACGCGGCGGTCGCCGCTGGGGCCACGGTGATGGTGGCGAGCCACGAACTCGAGCGTGCCGGCGGCCTCGCCACACGGATCGTCGACGTGGTCGGCGGTCAGGCCGGGGTGCCGCGGCCCGATCACGACGGTGGACCGGCCTGATGGCGCTCGAGATGGGACCTGACTGATGGCGACGGGTGCGACCTCGATCTGGGCGACCGCGCGGCTCGTCGCGGCCAAGGACCTGCGGGTCGAACGGCGCAGCCGCGTGGTCGTCAACCAGGTGCTGCCGTTCGCGGCGCTGGTGATGGTGCTGTTCGCCTTCGCGCTCGATGCCGACGCGCTGCTCGAGCGCACGGCGCCAGGCCTCGTGTGGCTCGGCACGATCTTCAGCCTGCTGATCGTGGTGCAGCGATCGTTCGCGATCGAGACTGCCGACGGTGCGCTCGACGCCCTCCGTGTCGCCGGGGTGAGCCCGCCGGGGATCTTCCTCGGGAAGTCCATGGCCCTGGCCGTGCAGCTGTTCGTCCTCGAGGTGCTGCTGGTGCTGTTGGCAATCGTGTTGTACGAGTCCGAGCTCGACGCAGCGGGCGCCGTGCTCTTGGTCACCACCCTCGTCCCCGCTACCACCGGTCTGGCATTCGTCGGTACGCTCTACGGCGGTCTCGCTGCCGGGACCAGAGGCCGCGAGACTCTGCTCCCGCTGCTGTTGTTCCCGGTGGTGGCGCCGGTGTTGATCGGTGCGACCCGGGCGACGGAAGCAGCGCTCGGCGCCGGTGGTGCTGCGACGGACGAGGGCTGGCCCTGGGTCGGGATGCTCGTCATCTTCGCGGCGCTGTTCGGCGTCGGGGGCACGTTGGCGTTCGGGCCCCTTGTCGAGGAATAGGCCGAGGAACAGGCCGAGGAACAGGCCGAGGAACAG
>JBILUM010000523.1:0-2949 GCA_044370995.1 Ilumatobacteraceae bacterium
GCCGCCGCGGATGATCATGTCCTTGATCCGCCCGACGATGTTCACGTACCCCTGGTCGTCCATCACCGCGAGGTCGCCGGTGTGCATCCAGCCGTCGGCGTCGATCGCCTGGGCGGTCTTGCCGGGCTCGTCCCAGTAGCCGAGCATCACCGAGTAGCCGCGGGTGCAGAACTCGCCCGGCGTGCCGATCGGTGCGACCTCGCCGGTGTTGGGATCGACGATGCGGATCTCGACGTGCGGCGCGACCCGGCCGACGGTGCCGCACCGGCGGTCGAGGGTGTCGTCGGTGGCGGTCTGGGTGCTGACCGGCGAGGTCTCGGTCATGCCGTAGGCGATGCCGACCTCGGGCATGTGCATCGTGGAGGTCACCTGCTTCATCACCTCCACCGGACACGGCGAGCCGGCCATCAGCCCGGTGCGCATCGTCGACAGGTCGAGCCCGGCGAACTCCGGTGTGGCGAGCGCTGCGAGCTCGGCGATGAACATCGTCGGCACCCCGAACAGCGAGGTGCAGCGCTCGGCCTCCAACGCCCGCAACGTGGCAGCGGCATCGAAGGCGGCCTCGGGATAGACCACACAGGCGCCGTGGGTGGTGGCTCCGAGGTTGCCCATCACCATCCCGAAGCAGTGGTAGAGCGGCACCGGCACGCACACCACGTCGTGGTCGGTGTACCGCAAGCCCTCGGCCACGAAGAAGCCGTTGTTGAGGATGTTGCGGTGCGAGAGCGTGGCCCCCTTCGGGAAGCCGGTCGTGCCGCTCGTGTACTGGATGTTGATCGGATCGGTGGGCCGCAGCGACGCCGACACCGAACGCAGCCGGTCGATGCCGGCACCGTCGCCACGTGCACGCAGCGACTCCCACTCGTCGGTCCAGAGGAACACGGCTCGCTCGAGCGCAGGCACGTCGCCACGCACGGATGCCACCATGTCGACGTAGTCGCTGGTCTTGAACGAGGGAGCAGCGACCAACACCCGACATCCCGACTGCTGCAGCGCATAGGTGAGCTCGTGCGTGCGATAGGCCGGGTTGACGTTCACCAGGATCACGCCGATCTTCGCTGTGGCGTACTGCACCAGCGCCCATTCGACGTAGTTCGGGCTCCAGATGCCCACCCGGTCGCCCGGTTCGAGCCCGAGGCCGAGCAACGACACGGCGAGGTCGTCGACAGCGGCGTCGAACTGCGCATACGTGTAGCGCACACCCTGGTGGCACGACACGAACGCCGTGCGGTCGCCGTGCGTTCTCACCGTGCGTTCGAGGTTCGCCCCGATCGTCTCTCCGAGCAGCGGTGTCGCCACCGACCCGCGTGCCGTGCTGGTCCGTGCCGCACTTGTCCCCATGACGCGGAGCGTACCGCTGCCGATGGGGTCGGTCGGTCGGGCCGCTACCGTCGACGCCATGTCGCATCGCGAGATCGCCGAGCGTGTCATCGGCAACATCCTGCAGGCCACCTCGCCCACCGTCTCGCCGGACGGCACCCAGATCGCCTTCGTCGTCACTCGGGTGGAGCTCGACGACAACGCATACCGGTCACAGGTGTGGCTCGCCCCCGCGGTGGGCGGCACACCGCGTCCGATCACCTCGGGCGACGAGGACAGCCAGCCGGTGTGGAGCCCGAACGGCGAGATCCTCGCGTTCACCTCGCGCCGCAGCGGCACCGAGGGCGAGTCCACCCTGCACCTGTTGCCGATCGGCGTGCCCGGCGAGACCCGCACCATCGCGTCGATGCCGGAGGGCATCACCGACGTGCGGTTCAGCCCCGACGGCTCGCTGATCGCGTTCACCAGTCGCACCCGTCACGAGCGCTACTCGGCCAAGGACGAGCGCTGGCAGGCACCGCGCAAGATCGAGCGGTTCTTCAGTCGACTCGACGACGCGGGCTGGGTGTTCGACCGGCCGAAGCACGTGTACGTGGTGCGCACCGACGGGTCGGGGGCCCCGCGCAACCTCACCCCCGGCGAGTTCCAGCACGACGGGGTCAGCTGGTTGCCCGACTCGAGCGGCGTCGTCACCGCGGCTCAACGGCATGCGACGTGGGACCTCGACTTCGCCCAGGACCTGTACCGAGTCGGGCTCGACGGTGCGGTGTCGGCCCTCACGTCACAGACCGGCTTCTACTCGCTGCCGTCGGTGTCGCCCGCCGGCGATCGCGTGGCGTTCATGGGCTACGACGACCCGAACGAGATGCCCCAGAACGGCCACATCGGCCTGGTCGGCATCGACGGTGGCGTGCACATCTTCGTCAGCACCGGGCTCGATCGCACCTTCGAGACGACCGCCGGCGCGCGGGCCCCCGTCTGGGAGTCGGACACGGCATTGCTCGCCGTCGCCGAGGACCGGGGCGAGACGCACCTGTTCCGCATCACCTCCGACGGCGGCGCACCGCAGCGCCTCACCGAGGGTGCGATCACGGTGAAGCAGTTCGACTCGGCCGGCGGCACCACCGCGGCCACCATCGGCGCGGTCGATGGCGTGGCCGACCTGTTCGTGCTCGACGCGGCCGGCCCCCGCCGGATCACGGCCTTCGCCGCCCGCTACCTCGAGGTGGTGAAGCCGCAGCGATGGGAGCGGTTCACCGTGCCGACCACGGATGGCACGGCCGAGATCGATGCGTGGATCATGCGTCCCGCCGACTTCGATCCCAATCGCCGGTACCCGGTGATGCTGAACGTGCACGGTGGCCCGCACACCCAGTACGGCGAGACGTTCTTCGACGAGGCCCAACTGCAGGCGGCGGCCGGGTTCGTCGTGGTGATGTCGAACCCGCGCGGCTCCTCCGGACGGGAGCAGGCGTGGGGCCAGGCGATCATGGGTCCGAACCACCCGACCGCCCCCGGGTCGGGCTGGGGCGGTGTCGACGTCGACGACGTGCTCGCCGTACGGGCCCACGTGCTCGAGCACTTCGTGTTCTGCGACCCGGACCGCGTCGGCATGATCGGTGGCAGCTA
>JBILUM010000524.1:0-2947 GCA_044370995.1 Ilumatobacteraceae bacterium
CGTCCTCGCGTTGTCCTCCCGGACCCACCTGCACGAGTTGAAAGACCTCTTCAACTCGAGGTCGGGTCAGCTGCGAGTGTCGGTGATGAGGCGTTGGTAGACGGCGTCGCTGATGTGTCGCTTGAGCGCGCGCATTGCTTCTTTGCGGCTCTTCCCCTCGGCTTGCTTGCGGAGGTAGTAGGCGCGGCCGGGTGTGTCGTTGCGGATCTGGGTCAACGCCGCGGTGTGGATCGCATGGTTCAACTGGCGGTCCCCTCGAGGGTTCAACCGATGCCGCGCCTTCGGGCCCGACGACGCCTCGATCGGTGCGGTGCCGTTGTGTCGAGCGAAGTGTCCCGAGCTCGGGAAGCGGCGAACATCACCGACTCTGCCGACGATCACCGCAGCCATCAACGGTCCGATGCCGAACACCTCGGTCACGGTCGTGCCCGATGCGATCACCGCTGCGGCGGTGCGTTCGCGGACGTCGTCACGGGCGCGGTCGAGGGTGCGGATCTCATCGATCAGCTGATGGCAGGTCGCGAGGCGTTGGGCAATGACCGGGCTCGTGATCTTCACGGTTCCCAACAATTCTGCGGCTTTCGTGGCGGTCAACGAACGCGTGGTGCCGCCCTCGATCAGCACACACATCAGCGCGTGGAGCCGGCACACGGTGCGGGTGCGATGCGCGGTGATCTGATGATCACGATCGGCGAGCAGACGCAGCACGACGCGGTGTTCATCGAGGCCGGCGACGATGTTGAGAGCAGGTGTGCGCCACGCGACGATCGCCGCGGAGCGGGCATCGTTCGGGTCGGTCTTGTCGATCTTGCCTCGCTCGAGCAGCCGCACCCGTGACGACAACTTCGGTGGCACATCGACCACATGCTCGCCCGCGGCGACGAGCTGCTGGGCCAACATCGCACCCATCCCGGTCGCGCCTTCGACGGCCCAGGTGCGCGGCTCGAACCGTGCCGCCCACGCCAGAAGTCGGTCGCGTTGAGTTCGATCAGCGGTGACACGAATCGTGTCGAGCACCGATTCGGTGCGGTCGACAACGACCGCTGTGTGGGAACCCTTGTGCGGGTCGATCCCGATCATGAACATCGGATGTGGTCCTTTCGTCGTGGAGTGAGTTCGCCACGGCGGGCACACCTGATGCGTGGTTGATGCCGTTCCTCTTTCGAGCCACGCCGCGACAGGATCTGGCCAGGCGGTCGCTTCGCTCGAAAGCCAACCTCACGGCGACAGGGCATTCATGAGACACACCCGACCAGACCCCCGACGCTACGGAAACCCGTCAACGCCTTGCATCAGATCCTCTATCAGGGCATTTAGTGCGGGTCGATGTCGACTCCGGTGTGCTCACTCAACACGCGCAAACGCCGGGGCGAGCGAGCGAGAAGCAGTTCAACCTTGGCGTTCGCATCGTCACGGCGGTCCGAGGCAAGCGCCAGGGGAAGCAAAGCTCGGCGGTGGACGCGAACGATCCAGATGGGATAGACGCGGACGTTCCACCAGAAGCTGCCGACTTGCAGGCCGACAACTGTCGACCACGGCACCTCCCGCCAGCCAAAGGCAGTCCGACAGCGAAGTGAGGTTCACCCCGTTTGACGGACATCTACCTTGAGGGCTGATGAGCCCGGATTGGAGTGTCCATGTCAACGAGTAAGGGTTCCGGCCGGTCGCGCCGGAAGTTCACCCCTGAGTTCAAGGCCGAGGTCGTCGCGATGGTCGAAGCGTCTGGCGGCAAGATCGCCCAGGTCGCCCGCGAGATGCGCCTGCATGATTCGTCGGTCGGCAACTGGGTCCGTGAGGCCCGCGAGGCCAAGGCCGGCCAGGCGCCGACCGCGGCGGAGCGAGCGGAGATCCGCGAGCTGAAAGCCGAGCTGGAGCGGGTCACGCGGGAGCGTGACATCCTGGGAAAAGCTGTCGCCTACTTCTCGGCGTCGCACCCGAAGAACGTGTGACCGCGGTGTACACGTTCATCGCCGAGGAGCAGGCTGATCCCGAGTGCGACTGGTCGGTCACCGAGATGTGCTCGGTGCTCGAGGTGTCCCGGTCAGGGTTCTACGACTGGCAGAACCGTGGCCCGTCGCAACGCGAGCTCGACGACCGGGTGCTGGCCCGCGAGATCGAACTGATCTACATCGCGTCCGGTGAGACCTACGGGGTCCCGCGGATGACGCGCTGGTTGCAGTTGCAAGGGTTCGAGGTCAACCACAAACGGGTCGCCCGGATCATGGGCGAGCTGGGCTTGGAGGGCGAGTCCGGCCGGCGGCGGGTCCGGACCACGATCGTCGACAAGGGCGCGACCGCGGCGTCGGATCATGTCCGGCGGGACTTCAACCCGCCCGCCCCGAACGTCGTCTGGTGCGGAGACATCACCTACCTGCACACCGGTGAGGGCTGGCTCTACCTCGCGACCGTGATCGATCTGTTCTCCCGACGAGTGATCGGCTGGGCCGCAGCCGATCACATGCGCACCGAGCTCGTCACCACCGCGCTCGAGATGGCCGTCGCCACGCGTGGCGGGCACGTGGCGGGGGTGGTGTTCCATTCCGACCGCGGGTCGGTCTACACCTCGAACACCTACGGTGAGCTCTGCGCCCGCCACGGCGTGATCCAGTCGATGGGTGCGACCGGTGTCTGCTGGGACAACAGCGTCGCCGAGAGCTGGTTCGGGACGATGAAACGCGAACTCGCCCACCGCCGACGTTGGGCCACACGTGCCGACGCCCGGCGGGATCTGATCCGCTGGATCGAGGGCTGGTTCAACCCGCGACGACTTCACTCATCGAACAACTACCGCAGCCCCATCGACTGGGAGAACCTCTACTACCGTCGCGGTGACGGCATCGCCGCATAGCAACCCGTCCGTCAAACGGGGTGAACCTCAAAGACCTTCCGCGTTGGCAAGCACTTTGCTGCGAACCAGTCGAAGACCCACCGAAGTCACCAAGGCACC
>JBILUM010000526.1:0-2941 GCA_044370995.1 Ilumatobacteraceae bacterium
CCCCAGTTCATCCAGCTGAAGGGCATGCTCGACGCGATGTGATCGAGGTCCGCGTCAGCGCGAGCGCTGCCTCGCGAACGCGAAGATCGTCTCGTCGCCGGTGCGCCACCGCACGGTGAGCCGGCACGAGGCGATGCGCCAGCCGGCGTCGGTGCGCACGTAGCGGTTGGTGTAGTGGCCGCCGAGCAGGCACCAGGCGTGCTCGGCCGGACGGCCGAACGACACCATCGACTCGGCATCGAACCAGTGCTGCGCCTGGAGTTCGTTGATCCCCACCACGGTGGTGGCGTCGACGCGCTCCAGCCGATGGTTCGACATCAGGTGCTGGGTCGCGTCGAAGTTGCCGTTCACGCTGCGGACGGCCTGCACCCAGTCGTCGGCCGGCATGGTCGCCGGGGCACGACCGCTCCACGACGAGAAGTCGTACTCGCACGTGTCGGTGAAGATGCCTCGGTAGAGCGCCCAGTCGCGATGGTCGATGCCCGCGGCGTACGCGTACGACAGATCGACGATCTCCTGCCGGTCGCCGGGTTCGATCGCCTGTCGGATGGCCGGTTGGACGGCCGGGTCGGTGGTCACGGGTCGAACGTAGCCGCCGATAGCGTCACCGCCCGTGACGCGACGACACGATCTCGCCGGGGTCGCGATCCGACGTGCGTGGGAGACCATCGGGCGCTGGGGCGCCATCGGACCGAACAGTTCCACCGGCCGTGGGTTCGGTGCATTCGGCCAGGGCAGCATCATCTGTTTCCCCACGAACACGATCTTCAACGAGCGCTACATCCACATCGGCGAGGGGACCATGATCGGGCCGCAGAGCACGCTCTCGGCCGGGATGGTGCCGGGCCAGGTGTGCCTCAGCGATCCGGTCGTCCGCATCGGGTCACGGTGTCTGATCGGCAAGGGCAGCGGCATCGTCGGGCACTTCTCGGTCGAGATCGGCGACGACGTGTGGACCGGGCACCACGTCTACATCACCGACCAGAACCACGGCTACGAGGACGTGACGCTGCCGATCTCGCGCCAGACCATGCCCGAACGGCCGGTCTCGGTGGGCAACGGGTCGTGGATCGGCCACGGCAGCGTGATCCTGCCCGGCGCACAGATCGGCGAGCACGTCACGATCGGCGCCAACTCGGTCGTCACCGGGGTGATCCCGAGCTTCAGTGTGGCGGCCGGCAACCCGGCCAAGGTGATCCGGCGCTACGTGCCGGGTGAGGGCTGGCAGCGGGCCTGATGGCCCGCCGGCAGCAGCGCCGCTGCGTCAGAGGGCGTCGCCGCCCAGTTCACCCGGGGGCGCACACCGCTTCATCCGGTTCGCCGTCGTGAAGTCGAGCAGGATGTTGGTGACCGGGCCACCGTCGATCTTGGTCTCGAGGTAGGGCCCGAGCTCGAAGTTGCGCAGCCGCTCGGTGTAGGCCCGCCGGTCGGCGATCAGCGTGTTGTAGAAGCCCTGGTACTCCAACGCGATCTTCTGGTCGCGCTCGCTCTCGGGCAGCACCGCGAAGACCTCGGCGAGCTCCGCCTCGAGGATGTCGGTCGCCCGATCGACGACGTCGGCGCGCTCGATCATCTGTTCCTCGGTGGGGTTCTCGATGTACCCGGCGTCCATGTCGACCAGTTCGAGCCGCTTGGCCTCGTAGGTCTCGCAGATCTCCTGCGCCCGCTGGGTCCACGCCTCGTCGTCGAGCACGTACAGGCCCTGCTTCTTCGCGAAGCCGAACGCGTAGACCCACATCGCGAGCAGCGCCAGCACGACCAGGGTGAGGCCGACGCGGGCAGCCACCGCGCCCTTCGTGCGCCGCGGCTCGCCGGACGGCGGCAGGGGTGGGGTGGTTCCGGTGGGGGTGTCGGTGATGGTCATGTCGTCTCCGTGGGGGCGGGGCGATAGCAGACGAGGAGTTGGGCGACGGCGCCGCCGATGCCGATCGCAGCGGCCACGGCCGAACCCCACCACCCCGACCACTCGATGTCGAAGGCGTGGTCGAGCGAGAACCGGCCGGGACCGACGGTCGCGATGACCCACGCGGTGATGGCGATCGATGCGCAGTACTCCCAGCCCTGGTTGGGCTTGAAGATGAAGAAGCCGACCTTCCAGTGGGCGACGACGATCGCCACCAGCATCACGGCGATCATCCCGGAGGCGGCGAGCGGCGTGAGCAGGCCCACCGCCAGGAGCACGCCGGCTCCCATCTCGGTCGCGGCCGCGAGACGTGCCTGCACGCCGGGCCACTTGAAGCCGATCGAACGGAACCAGCCGGTGGTGCCTTCGATGCCGCTCTTGACCTTGTTGAGGCCGTGGTAGGCGAGGAACAGACCGAAGATGACCCGGAGTACGAGCACCCCGACATCGAACCGGTCGCCGAACGAGACGTCATGCACGGGGCACACGCTATGGCGGAAATCGCGTGGATGTCCGACCGGGCGCCGGTGGTAGACATGACGCACATGTCCGCTGCCCCCGACCTCGTCGCGCCCACGAACGGTTCGCTCGACCGGACGGGTACGTTCCGTGCCGCATGGCGGCTGCTGCGGCTCCTGCTCAAGGGGCACAAGCGGCTCTTCTTCACGGCGGTCGCCGGGGCATCGGTGTTCGCCGCGTGCACCGTGCTGTCGGCCGAGATCGTCGGGCGCATCACCGACGACCTGATCCGTCCCCGCTTCGAGGAGGGCTCCGTCGGTTCGGGCACCGTGGCGCTCGTGCTCGGCGCGCTCATCCTCGTGGGCATCGTCCGCGGTGCGGGCGTCGTCGTCCGGCGAGTGTGGGCCGGTCGCACCGGCTGGCGCATCGCCGAGAAGCTCACCGCCGACGTGATCGACCGGGTCGTCGAACAGCCCGCACCGTGGCATCGCCGCCAGAGCACCGGCGACCTCATCACTCGCGCGGGTGTCGACACCGAGGCCGCCACCGCCGTGCTGCAGCCGCTGCCGTTCGCGAGCA
>JBILUM010000527.1:0-2939 GCA_044370995.1 Ilumatobacteraceae bacterium
AGTGCGAGTGCAGCACGTGCGGTTCGCGGGTCGGGAAGCCGTAGACGGCCCCCACGATCTCACCGCCGTCGAACGCACCGATCGCCACACCGCCCTCGCCGACGGTGGCGACGAGCATGTTCACCGAGACGCAGTCGCCACCACCACCCCAGATCCGCGCCTCGAACGGCGGCAGATGGGCGAGGTGTTCCGCGGTCGTGAGATCGACGAACTCGAGTCGGCCGAGGGGGTCGTCGGCCAGCGCCGCGTCGCGGTTCTCCTCGCTCACGGGCGCAGGACCTCGACGCTGCGGGTGACCTCCTCGAGGTACGGGCGATCGAGGGTGACGCCGATGCCGGGACCCTCGGGCACCGGCATGATGCCGTTGGTCGCCTCGAGTTGCTGCTCGGTGATGTCACGGGCGTAGGTGCGGCTCGCCGAGGCGGTGTCGCCGGGGTACACGAAGCCGGGCATGGTGGCGAGGTGGATGTTGTGCGCCCGGCCGATGCCGCTCTCCAACATGCCGCCGCACCACATCGGCACGCCGCGCGACGTGCAGATCTCGTGCACCCGCTGCACGGCCGTGATGCCACCGAAGCGGCCGACCTTGACGTTGACGACCTTGCAGGCCTGCAGGTCGAGCGCAGCGGTGACACGGGCCGGCGAGGTGAGCGTCTCGTCGAGACAGATCGGTGTCTGCAGCTGGGGCGCGAGCTTGGCGTGATCGGTGAGGTCGTCCCAGTGCAGCGGCTGCTCGATGTAGTGGAGGTGGAACGCGTCGAAGCTGCGCAGCAGGTCGACGTCGGCGAGCGTGTAGGCCGAGTTCGCGTCGACCGTCAGTTCGATGTCGGGGAACCGCTCGCGGACCGCGGTGAGCATGTCGATGTCCCACCCGGGTTCGATCTTCAGCTTCACGCGGTGGTAGCCCTCGGCAACGTGCTTCTCGACGGACGCCACGGTCTCGGGTACCGGGTTCATGCCCAGGCTCGCGCCGACGGGGACCTCGGTGCGCTCGCCGCCGAGCAGCGTGCGCATGGGCACACCCTGTTGGCGCGCGTAGCAGTCCCACACGGCGAGCTCGATCGCGGTCTTGGCCATCGGGTTGCCACGCCACTTCGCCCACCGGTCGAGCAGCTGGTTCGGATGGTCGCAGCCGTGGGCGAACAGGTCGGGGGCGAGCGCGTCGCGCATCAGGCCCGTCGCGCCCGCGATCGTCTCCTCGCGGTAGTGCGGCAGTGCGTCCATCACCCCCTCGCCGTAGCCCTCGACGCCCTCGCTGCGCACGGTGACGATCACCGCGGTCTTGGCGGCGTCGGCGGCGAAGGACGTCTTGAAGACGCTGCGATAGGGCAGATGGACGATGCGGAGCTCGATCTCGTCGATGCGCACGTGGGTCTCCTGAGTGCTGGTGGTGGCCGGGCGATGCCCTTGACGTCAACAGGATGCCACTGCGATGACACCGGGCCGGTCACCAGGTGTCGATGTTCGGGCGCTTCTTGCCGCGGTGGGCCCGCGGCTGGGGTGCCGTGGCGAGCAGCGTGGCGATCCAGCGACGCGAGTCGGCCGGATCGATGACGTCGTCGATCTCGAAGTGCGACGCGGCGTTGAGCGCCTTGCCGTGCGCGTACATGCGGTCGACCATGGTCTGGAACGTCGCCTCGCGCTCCGCCGGATCGGCGATCGCGTCGAGCTCGTTGCGGTAGCCGAGCCGCACCGCTCCTTCGAGACCCATGCCGCCGAACTCGCCGGTGGGCCAGGCGACGCATGCGAGCGGCGCCTTGGTGCTGCCCCCCATCATCGCCTGCGCACCCAGGCCGTAGCTCTTGCGCAGCACGATGGTCACCATCGGCACGCTGATGTTCGCGCCGGTGACGAACAGTCGGGTGCAGTGCCGCACGAGCGCGGTCTGCTCGACCTCGGGCCCGACCATCATCCCCGGCGTGTCGACCAGGGTGACGACGGGCAGACCGAACGCGTCGCACAGCTGCAGGAAGCGTGCCGCCTTGTCGGCGCCGTCGCTGTCGATGGCGCCGGCGAGGTGGTTGGGGTTGTTGGCGAGCACGCCCATCGGCCGGCCCTCGACGCGCACGAGCGCCGTCACCATGCCGAGCCCGAAGTCGCGCCGCAGTTCGAGCACGGAGCCCTCGTCGAACATCGCGTCGATGACGGCGCGGACGTCGTAGCTGCGCTTGCGGTCCTCGGGGATCGCGTGGCGCAGCAGCCGCTGGTCGGGTGCGGTCCAGGTGGGCAGGGTGCCCTGGAAGTACGACAGGTACCGCTTGGCCACCGCCACCGCTTCGGCCTCGTCGGCGACCGCGATGTCGACCACGCCGTTGGCACGCTGGACCTCCATCGGGCCGATCTCGGTGGGCTGGAACACGCCGAGGCCACCGCCTTCGATCATCGCCGGACCACCCATGCCGATGTTGGAGTCAGCGGTCGCGATCACCACGTCGCAACACCCGAGGATCGCCGCGTTGCCGGCGAAGCAGTAGCCGGCATTGATGCCGACGAGCGGCACCAGACCGCTGAGCTGGGCGAAGTACAGGAAGGCGAGGCAATCGAGCCCGCTCACGCCGGTCTGGTCGGTGTCGCCGGGCCGCCCGCCGCCGCCCTCGGTGAAGAACACGACCGGCAACTGCAGCTGCTCGGCGACCTCGAAGAGGCGGTCCTTCTTGCGGTGGTTCTGCGTGCCCTGCGTGCCGGCGAGGACGGTGTAGTCGTACGACACCGCCACCACTTGCGCGGTCGCCTGCGGGAACACGTCGCCGTTGACGGTGCCGACGCCGCCGATCATGCCGTCGGCGGGTGTACGGGCGATGAGGTCGTCGAGGGCGCGGCGTCGACGTTGCGCAGCGATGACGACCGGCCCGTACTCCACGAACGATCCGTCGTCGACGAGGTCGGCGACGTTCTCGCGGGCCGTGCGCCGCCCCACCTTGCGACGGCGCTCCACCGCG
>JBILUM010000528.1:0-2937 GCA_044370995.1 Ilumatobacteraceae bacterium
TCCGCGTCCCGGGCAGTCGGGGCCGGGCAGTCGGGGCCGGGCAGTCGGGGCCGGGCAGTCGGGGCCGAGCATTCGGGGGACCGGCCCGGGGAATCGAGGCATGTCGCCCGGGTCGGCGTCCCCTAGCCTCACGGCGTGGCTCCTCCGGCATCCCCTGACGCTCCCGATCCTGCAGTAGACCCTGCGCCAGACCCTGCTCCAGAGGAGGCGCCCGCGGCCTCCGGACGCAAGGTCCGTGTCGCGGGCGACAACGTGATCCGCATCGGTGTGCTCGGCTGCGGCAACGTGGGTGCCCCGCTCGTGCAGCTGATCGAGGCGCAGGCGCCGTCGATCGAGGCGCGTACCGGCCTGAAGCTCGAGGTCGCGACGGTCGCGGTGCGCAATCTCAGCAAGGACCGGGGCATCGCACTTCCCGACGGCATGCTCACCCGCGACGCGTTCGCCGTCGTGAACGATCCGACGATCGACCTGGTGGTCGAGGTCATCGGTGGCATTGAGCCGGCCCGTGAGCTCATCTCGACCGCCCTCGCCAACGGCAAGCCGGTCATCACCGGCAACAAGGAACTGCTGGCCAACGTCGGCACCGAGCTCTACGCGCTCGCCGATGCCGCCGGAGTCGACCTGTTGTTCGAGGCCTCGGTCGCCGGCGGCATCCCGCTCATGCGCGCGCTGCGCGAGAGCCTGCGTGGCGAACCGGTCACCCGCGTGATGGGCATCGTCAACGGCACGACAAACTTCATCCTGACGAAGATGACCGAGGAGGGTGCCGACTACATGGCCGCCCTGTCCGAGGCGCAGGCGCTCGGCTTCGCCGAGCGTGACCCGACGGCCGACGTCGAAGGGTTCGACGCCGGCGCCAAGACGGCCATCATCGCCACCATCGCATTCGGCGTGAAGGTCGTCGCGGGCGACGTCTACCACGAGGGCATCAGCCGCATCACCGCCGCCGACATCGCGGTCGCGAAGCGCCTCGGCTACGTCGTCAAGCTGCTCGGCATCGCCGAACAGCTCGGCACGGGCGAGGTGGCGGTCCGGGTGCACCCGGCGATGGTGCCGGTCACGCATCCGCTCGCCAGCGTGCGCGAGAGCTACAACGCAGTGTTCGTCGAGGGCCGGGCCGTCGGCTCGCTGATGTTCTACGGCCGCGGTGCCGGTGGGTCGCCCACTGCGAGCGCCGTCCTCGGCGACGTCATCGACGCAGCGGTCAACCTGTCACAGGGCACCCATGGCGCGATCGGCACGTTCGGCAAGGCCGTGACGCTGCCGATCGACGAGACCTCGGCCGAGTACCTGCTCAGCCTCGACGTCGCCGACCGGCCCGGTGTGCTGCACGCCGTCACCGGAGTCTTCGCCCGTCACGGGGTGAGCATCCGTGCCGCCGAACAGGAGGGCAACGCCCCCGACGCACGGTTGGTGTTCATCACCCACGAGGCGAAGGAGTCGGCCGTGCAGGCCACGATGCGCGAGCTCCGCGAGCTCGACGTCGTGCGCAACATCGGCGGTCTCCTCCGCGTGATCGGGGCCTGACGTGCGCTACGTGAGCACGCGTGGCGCCGCGCCAGAGCTCGGCTTCGCCGACGTGCTGCTGGCCGGCCTGGCGGCCGACGGTGGTCTCTACGTGCCGACCGACTGGCCGACCCTGCCCGACGTGGGCATCGACGCCACCTACGCCCAGCTCGCGGCCGCGGTGATCGCACCGTTCGTCGGTGACGACGTCGACCGCGCCACCCTCGACCGCCTCTGCGACGAGGCCTACGCCACGTTCCGGCATCCGGCCACCGTGCCGCTCGTGCAGGTCGACGACCACCACTTCGTCCACGAGCTGTTCCACGGCCCCACGCTCGCGTTCAAGGACGTCGCGCTCCAGCTCGTCGGTCGCCTGTTCGACCACGTGCTCACCCAGCGCGACGAGCGCATCCGCATCGTCGGCGCCACGAGCGGCGACACCGGCTCGGCGGCCATCGACGGCGTGAAGGGATGCGCGAACGTCGAGATCGTCATCCTGTACCCGTACGGTCGCACGAGCGACGTGCAGCGCAAGCAGATGACCACGGTCGACTCGCCCAACGTGCGCACCGTCGCGATCGAGGGCACCTTCGACGACTGCCAGGACCTCGTGAAGGCGATGTTCAACGACGCCCCGTTCCGCGAGAGCCAGCGGCTCAGCGCGGTGAACAGCATCAACTGGGCGCGCGTGATGAGCCAGGTCGTGTACTACGTGGCCGCCTGTCGGTCGCTCGCCACGCCGCTCACGTTCTGTGTCCCAACGGGCAACTTCGGCAACGTGCTCTCGGGATGGATCGCCCAGCGGATGGGCGCGCCGATCGAGCAGTTCGTGGTCGCGAGCAACACCAACGACATCCTCACCCGGTTCCTCCGCTCGAACGACATGAGCGCGGTCGACGTCGTGCCGACGCTGAGCCCGAGCATGGACATCCAGGTGTCGTCGAACTTCGAGCGGCTGCTGTTCGAGATGAACGGGCGCGACGGGGGCATCACCGCCGAGCAGTTGCAGCGGTTCCGCACCACCGGCAAGCTGTCGGTCGAGGACGACCAGCGGGCCGAGTGGCTCGACGGACGGTTCCTCGGCGCACGCGTCGACGACGCGGGCACGCTCGACGTGATCGGTCGCACCTACGCGGCCACGGGCATGCTCGTCGATCCGCACACCGCGGTCGGTCTCGGTGCGGTCGATGCCTTGCGCGCCACCGGTGAGATCTCCGGCCCGGTCGTCACGCTGGCGACGGCGCATCCCGCGAAGTTCCCCGACGCCGTCGAGCGCGCCACCGGGGTGCGCCCACCGTTGCCGGCGCACCTGGCCGACCTGTTCGACCGGCCCGAGCACACCGAGGTGCTGCCCAACGACCTGGCCACCGTGCAGCGCTTCGTCGCCACCACCTTCGCCTGACCTTCGCCTGTCCTTCGCCTGTCCTTCCC
>JBILUM010000529.1:0-2934 GCA_044370995.1 Ilumatobacteraceae bacterium
GCCGCGATGGCGATCGAACGGGGCGACGACGGCGGCACGACAGCGCTCGCGACAGCGCTCGTCGCAGCCGTGCGCGACGAAGCGGGTCGACGAGCACTGGGCGAGCGAGCCCTGCACTGGAGCAGATGGCACGACGCTGACCACACCGCCCGCTCGTTCGAGGTGATCCACCGCCGCCTGCGGCGGGGACGCTGATCAGCGGCCGGCAGGGCCGGCCCCGGTTCCGGTCGCTCAGACCCGGGCGGGCAGCTGGCTCTCGATCCAGCCCTCGAGCACCGGGCCGCTCTCGAAGCTGGTGATCAGCGCGTAGCGCGGGTGGTCGTGGTTGTGCACCACGACGTGCCACAGCCGCTGCGTGTCGACGGTGAAACGCGACCACCGCGGCAGTGGGACGCGCCTCTCGGTGTCCGGGTCGGGGGTGCCGTCGGGCAGCGAGTCCATCAGCAGCATGTAGCTGTCGGGGGCGTCGGTGAGCTCGATCCAGTTGCGCACGACCCAGCCGGTGCCCTCGGGGTTGAACCGGTTGTTGTCGTCGCGGTGGATGGAGCGGAGCGCCGTCTCGTGGTCCTGCGGCTCGAGCTTGATGACGCGGACCCGACCGAAGTTGGCCCCGACGCCGGCGACGTAGTCGCGCAACGACGGCGCCTTGTCGGCGTTGGCCGTCCACAGCGCGTCCTTGTCGCACTTGCCCTTGTCCCAGAATCCGCGGCAGTCGAGCTGGCCGTCGGCCGAGGCGATCGGGGCGAAGTTGGTGTCGCCACCGCTCTTCCAGTCCATGTACTCGAGCTGCTCCCACTCGTCGGGGGAGATCTCGAACGGCAGCGGCGACATCGCCACGAAACCCGTCTCGGCGAGGATCGGCATCCGGTGGTGGTCCGACTCGCGAGGGATCGCGACGCTCCAGTGTTCGGTGGTGGGCCAGAAGCTCATGGCCGAGAGCCTACGCCCGAGGCCCGTCGGAGTCCCGGGCACAAGGTCACGGAACGCCCCTCGCCAGGGTTGCGACCCAGGTCACAGCGGGTGCCGGGCGATCCGACGGTCCCGGCCGGATCGGGCGCGATCAGGGTGCTGCGGTCGTGGTGGTGGCCGGCGGCTCGGTCGTCGTCGTGGTGGTGGACGTCGTGGTCGTCGTCGTGGGCGGCGGGATCTGCAACTGGTCGCCGAGCTCGATGTGATCGGGGTCGACGATGCCGTTGAGTGCGATCAGCTCGTCGTAGTCGACGCCGTACTGGGCCGCGATGTTGGCGAGCACGTCGCCGGACTGGATCTCGTGGAAGATCGGCACGTACTCGGTGGTGGTCGTCACCGGGATCGTGGTGGTGGTGGTGCTGGCGATGGGCGGCAGGGTGGCCGCACCGCTCTCGCCCTCGCCGCCGCATGCGCCGAGCAACACGACGGCCGTCGCAGCTGCCGTGGCTGTCCGGGCAGCCCGGCGCGCTGTGGTGCGGGTCGACGACCCCGGACGTTCCATGGCGGCGGAGACTACTTGCGGAATCGGGTGACGGGACAGCGGCACCGCGGCCGTAGCCTCGCCCCGATGGACGAACCGACACCGCCCCCGAGTGCCGCCGCCACACCCGAGGCCACACCCGAGGCCACACCCGCCGCCACGCCTGAGGCCACCACGGATGCCACACCGGGCGCCACGGCCGGCGACTTCCCCGGTGCGATCAGCCCCGACCGCGAGTACGTGCTCGACGCCGGCGGTGTCGGGATCGCGGTGCACGAATGGGGCGCCGAACAGGCCGACCCACTGTTCCTCGTGCACGGCGGCTTCGACTTCGCCCGCACCTACGACGTCTTCGCGCCCAAGCTCGCCGCCGCCGGATGGCGCGTGGTGTCGTGGGACCAGCGCGGCCACGGCGACAGCGAGCACGCCGCGTTGTACTCCTGGGACGGCGACCTCCGCGACGCGATGGCCGTCATGGACTCGATCACCCAGCACCCGGCACCGGTGATCGGCCACTCCAAGGGCGGGTCGCTCATGATCCAGCTCGCCGACGCGCAGCCGTTCCGCTTCACGCACCTGGTGAACCTCGACGGCATCCCGTACAAGCGGCGCATCCCCGACGTGAGCGAGCACGAGCGCACCCGCATGGCCGCCGGCGAGATCACCGGATGGCTCGACCATCGCCGCTCCACCGCCACGTCACAGCGCAAGCCCGGCACGCTCGAAGAGCTCGCCCGCCGACGCGGCCGCATGAACCCACGCCTGCCCTTCGAGTGGCTGTGCCACCTCGTCACCGTCGGTGCGTTCGAGTCCGAGGACGGCTGGCGCTGGAAGATCGATCCCTCGATGCGCTTCGGCGGGTTCGGACCGTGGCGCCCGGAGTGGACCATCACCCGCCTGCCCGGCCTGCCGATGCCGTTCCTCGGCATCCTCGGTCGCGAGCAGGAGGAGATGGGATGGGGCACGCTCCCCCACCACGTGTTCCCGTACCTGCCTCGCGGCGGTCGCTGTGAGGTGCTCGACGACGTCGGCCACTTCGTCCACATCGAGCAACCCGACCTGGTGGCCGGGATGGTGCTCGACTTCCTCGGCGCCGACGCGACGGCCGGGAACGGTGGTGCGGCATGAACGCCGTCACGATGCTCACCCACAACCGTGTGCAGCTCGCCCTGCACCACCTGAGCGAGGGGTCCGGCCGGGCGCTGCTGCTCCTGCACGGTCTCGGCGAGGCGTCGCCCGTCTCGCTGCCCGGCTGGGCCGAGATCTGGCCCGGACCGGTGCGCGCCCTCGACTTCACCGGCCACGGCAGGTCGACCGTGCCGGCGGGTGGTGGGTACAGCGCCGAGATCATGCTGGCCGACGCCGACGCGGCCCTCGCCGCCCTGGTCGAGCACGGCCCCATCACCGTGGTCGGCCGCGGCCTCGGCGCGTACGTGGCGCTCATGCTCGCCGGTGCCCGCGCCGCCGACGTTCGCGGCGCGGTG
>JBILUM010000530.1:0-2927 GCA_044370995.1 Ilumatobacteraceae bacterium
AGGAGCACTCCCTCCGACCCGTCACCGACGCAGCCACGGTGCTCGCCATGCAGGCGGCGGTCGAGACCGTCACGGTCGACGAGTCGATCAGCCGCTACTGCGTCGAGCTCGCCACCGCCACCCGACGTCACCCGCACGTGCTGATGGGATCGTCGCCCCGCGGCGCGCTCGCGCTGATGCTGGTCGCCCGGGCGCTCGCCGTGCTGCGCGGTCGTGACTTCGTGGTGCCCGAGGACGTGAAGGCCGTCGCGGTGCCGGTGCTGGTGCACCGCATCACGGTGAAGCCCGAACTGTGGATGACCAGCGCGTCGGCCACGGCGGTCGTGCACGACGTGCTCGGCACCGTGCCGACGCCGGGGGCCGGCGAGCCCGGCCGTGTGTCTCGTCAGGACGCGGGCCCGTCGGCATGATCGTCCCCGGCTGGCAGCCGACCGTCGCCCAGGTGCGGGCGGGCGCCGGCGGCGCCGCGCTGGCCGTCGGGGGTGCCCTGCTGCGGCGACCGGATGCCGTCGTGCTCGCCGTTCCGTTGCTGGTGATCGCCGTCTGGGGTGTGCTCCGACGGCCGGCGGGCGCGCCGGAGGTGGCCGACGCCATCGACCACTCGACCTTGCGCGAGGGCGAGGCCACCACATGGCGGGTGGAGGTGCGCGCCGCCGATGAACTCGACGGCGTCGGGGTGGTGCTCTGGGCGCCGCCGTATGCCGAACTCGATCCGCCATGGGGCGAACTCGTGGCCACGCACCGAGCGAACGCCGACGGCACGAGCTCGGCGGTGGCCGCGATCGCGATGCGCACGACACGGTGGGGACGACGACCGGTGGGGCCCGCCCGCGTGGTGGCCAGCAGTCCGTGGGGTGCGTTCCGGTGGACGAGCGCCAACACCGGATCGCGGCTCGTCACCACGCTGCCGCTGCCCGCCGTGTTCGACGCGGCGGCGCCGGCCACCCATGCGGCCGGTCTCGTCGGTCTCGACCGGTCGGTGCGCCCGGGCGACGGCAGCGAGTTCGCGAGCATCCGCCCGTTCCAGGCCGGCGACCGGCTGCGTCGGATCCACTGGCCCCGGTCGTTGCGCAGCGGTGCCCTGCACGTCACGTCGACGTGGGCCGATCACGACCGCCACGTCGTGCTCGTCGTCGATGCGTGCAACGACATCGGCGACAGCGACGGCATCGACGGTCGTGCCTCGAGCCTCGACACGACCGTGCGGGCCGCCGGTGCGCTCGCCGAACACCACCTGCGCCGCGGCGATCGGGTCGCCCTGATCGTGCTCGGTGCTCGAGGCATCGTGCGTGTCCCCGCTGCTGCCGGGACCCGGCATCTTCGGCGGGTGCTCGACTCGCTGGCGGCCATCGAACCGGCCACCTCGATCCGCGACGATGCCCGGCACCAGCTCGGGCTCACCGGCGGATCCCTGGTGATGATGCTCTCGCCCATGGTGTCCGACGTGCCGCTGCAGCGGGCGATCTCGCTCGCCGGTCGGGGCATCGCGGTCGTGGTGGTCGACACCCTGCCCGACGGGATCACCGACGCCGACCCCGACGACCCCTTCCGTGCGCTCGCCTGGCGCATCCGACTGCTCGAGCGTTCGCGTGAACTGCGCGCCGTCGGCGCCGCAGGGGTGCCGGTGGTCGCATGGCGTGGCCCGGGCAGCCTCGATCAGGTGTTGCGCGACCTGGCGCGCCGTCGCTCCACCCCGCACGTGTCCCGACGATGAGCCGGCGCCGATCGATCACGGTCGGGGGAGCGTCCCGCGACGGCCTCACCAGCCTCGGCCTCGTCGCCACCCTCGGCCGGCTGAGCTCGCACCAGCGGCTGCTGCGGCTCGCGATCGTCGCCGGCCCGTTGCTCACGCTCGCGGCGACCATGGCGGCCCGCGGGTCGTTCCAGCCGATCGCCCTGATGGTGATCGGCGTACTGGCGATCGGCTGTGCGATCTCGCCCGACAGCCACGTCGGTCTGCTCGTGGTCCTGCTGCTGGCGCTCAACTGGGTGCAGACCGTCGACGACGAGACCACGCCATGGTTGCTCGTCGCTGCGGCCGGGCTGCTGGTACTGCACGCCTCGATGGCCGCGGCCACGGTGGCGCCGCCAGCGGCGCGATGGGACCGCCGGATGTCGCGTCGCTGGTCGGCGCGGGTCGCCATGGTGATGGCGGCGACCGCAGGTGCCTGGTCGATCGCCGTCGGACTGGCCGACGCGGACCTGCGCGGGAGCGCTCCGGTGCTCGTCGGCGCGCTCGCGGCGACCGCGTGGCTCACCTGGTGGGCGGGCCGACGCAGCGTCGGGTGACCATGGGCGACCATGGGTGATCATGGGCGACCATGGGCGATCATGGGTGACCAGCAGGTGGCCACTTGTGGTCGCCCGGATGAACACACGCTCGTCGCCCTGTTGCCGCAGGTGCCCCTTCCGTAGCGTCGCGCCGCATGGAGCGGGAGCCGATGACGCCCAGCGCGCGCCGCAGCGGGCCGCTCGCCGCCATCGGGATGACGATCGCCTTCGGCGCCGTCCTCGCCTATTGCGGGCGGGTGGCGACCCCCACCCTGGTGGCGCGGGCCGCGCCGGATGTCGCGGCATCGCCCGTCGACGCGTCGGTGGGCGGGTCGCCGCTCGGATCGACCGATCCAGCGGCGGCGTCGGTCGATGCATCGGCGCCTGCATCGTTGGCGTCTTCGGATTCGTCGGTCGGCGCCGGTACCGGCGCCGTCCCGCTCGCTGCCACGTCTGCAGCGACGTCGGGTGGGTCGTCGGGTGGGTCGTCGGCATCGGCCACGACCGTGGCGACGGGTGGTCCTCGCGCGCAGGGATCCGGTTCCAGCCCCACGCCCCGTTCGGCGGCACCCTCGGGTATCGGCGCTCCGTCGGCGGCCGACGGTGCGGCGTCGGCCGCTGATCCGGTCGTGTCCGACGCCCCGGGTCCGGTCGGC
>JBILUM010000531.1:0-2923 GCA_044370995.1 Ilumatobacteraceae bacterium
TGAAGCGCGCGACCGGGCGCCGGGTGCAGGACATGATCACCGAGCGCTTCCTCGAACCGCTCGGGCTCGACCGCACCACCTGGGTGCAGCCCGAGCACGACGACTGGGCGCGCCCGTACCGCTGGCGCGACGGCGCCTGGATCCAGGAGGGGATCGAGCCGCTCGGCGACGGCGAGATCGCTCCGATGGGCGGGCTGTGGAGCACCGTCGACGACGTGCTGCACTGGGTGACGTTCCTCTCGGAGGCGTTCCCCGCTCGCGACGGCGCCGACGACGGCCCGCTGTCGCGCGCCTCCCGGCGGGAACTGCAGGAGATGCATCGCTTCACGAGCACGATGCCGCTGCCCGGCCGCACCGCGGTGAACGGCTACGGCTACGGCCTCCGGGTGCGCAACTGCAACCGGATGGGCCGCGTGGTGGGGCACTCGGGCGGCCTTCCCGGCTACGGCTCGCACATGCGCTGGGCCGTCGAGCGCGGCATCGCGATCGTGGCGCTGTCGAACGTCACGTACGCACCGATGGCCGAGCTCACCCAGGAGCTGTTCGAGCTGATCCTCGAACACGGCGCGTTCCCCACCCCGCTGCCGCTCGCTGCGCCACTCGTGCACGAGTACGCCGGTCGCCTGGTCGCGCTGCTGGGCGACTGGGACGACGCCGTGGCCGACGCCTTGTTCGCCGACAACGTCGGCCCCGATGAACCCTACGACCGGCTACGGGCGCAGGCCGAACGGTGGCGGGCCGAGTGCGGCGGCTCGTTCGATGTCGACCACGTGGTCGCCACCACTGCCGCGGCG
Source organism: Ilumatobacteraceae bacterium (assembly GCA_044370995.1). Classification (GTDB taxonomy): domain Bacteria; phylum Actinomycetota; class Acidimicrobiia; order Acidimicrobiales; family Ilumatobacteraceae; genus VFMC01. The sequence continues at coordinate 795 of JBILUM010000531.1, forward strand.
GGCCGGATCTTCCTTCGCCGTCCCGAGGGCGACCCGTTCGAGATCCAGTTCAAGCTCTCCCCTGCCGGGCCACCACGCATCCAGAAGTACGCCGAACTCGACGACACCTGATCGACGACACCTGACCTCGAGCGATCGACCCGAGTGATCGACCCGGCGATCAGGTCGCCGTCAGGTCGCGAAGCCCTCGGGCATCGCGGTGGCGCGGGCGGGCGGGGGGCCCGGGGGGGGGGGTGTGGGCCGCCGGGCCGGGTGCGTCGCGAGCAGCACCGATCGCGACCCGCCCTCGAAGCACGTGCCGGTGAAGCCCGGGGCCATGGTGCAGCCGAACAACGCCCAGTCGCCGCCCGGCAGCAGTTCCCCCGCCTGCCACGTACCCGCCGGGACGACGAACTGCACGAGCTGGCCGGCGAGCGGGTCGCCACCGAGCACGACCTCGTCGTCGCTGCCGTCGGGGTGCAGCAGGATCATGCGGATCGGCTGACCGCCGTAGAAGTGCCAGACCTCGTCGAGGTCCAGTCGGTGGAAGAGCGATCGGCTGTCGGATCCGCTGTCGGATCCGCTGTCGAAGCCGCTGTCGGATCCGCTGTCGGATCCGCTGTCGGATCCGCTGTCGGATCCGCTGTCGGATCCGCGGCAGTACAGGCCGATCATCGCCGTGCCGACCGGGCCGCCGGCCGCGGTGTCGGCCGCACTCCGGTAGGTGCTCACGAACCACGTCGCCTCCACCGGCAGGGGTTCGAGGCCGAAGTGCTCCACCAATCGGGCCGCGGTCGGGTGCATGCGCCGACGGTACCCGTCGCACACCGACCGTCGGCGATGCACCCCACCCGTCCGACGTGCTCTGATGGCGGCATGTCAGATGTGTCGGCCGATCCGGTCCTGGTCGTCGGCGCAGGCATCGGCGGTCTCGTGACCGCGCTCAGCCTGCACGACGCCGGCCAGGCCGTGGAGATCTTCGAGTCCGCCGACGAGGTGCGGCCGCTCGGCGTCGGGATCAACCTGCTCCCGCACGCGGTGCGCGAGCTCGATGCGCTCGGCCTGCTCGACCGGCTGCTCCCCGCATCGGTGCAGCCGTCGACGCTCGCCTACTTCACCAAGCGCGGCGAACCGATCTGGGACGAGCCGCGAGGTCTCGCCGCCGGCTACCGCTGGCCACAGGTGTCGATCCACCGCGGCACGCTGCAGCAGCACCTTCTGCAGGCGGTGCTCGAGCGCATCGGTGCCGACCACCTCCACACCGGCCATCACCTCGTCGATCTCGACAGCCACGACGACCATGCCGTGGCGCACTTCACGTCGCGTCGGGGCGGCACGGTCGAGCGGTCCGCTCGCGGCAGCATCATCGTCGCGGCCGACGGCATCCACTCCGCGGCGAGGGCGAAGCGCTACCCGGACGAGGGTATGCCCCGATGGAACAGTGCGCTGCTGTGGCGCGGCCTGGCGACGGCACCGCCCGTGCTCGACGGTCGGACGATGATCTGGGCCGGGCATCCGCAGCAGAAGTTCATCGGGTATCCGGTCGCCGACCTGCCCGACGGTCGTCAGGCGTTCAACTTCATCGCCGAGTTGCGTACCGACGACACGGTGCTGGCCGAGCGGGAGGACTGGAACCGTCCGGGGGTGTTGGAGGAGTTCATCGGTCCGTTCGAGGGCTGGCGGTTCGGCTGGCTCGACGTGCCCGCGCTCATCCGCTCGGCGCCGGGGACGTTCCGGTTCCCGATGGTCGACCGCGACCCGGTGGAGCGCTGGTCGTTCGGCCGCACCACCCTGCTCGGCGACTCGGCGCATCCGATGTACCCGATCGGCTCGAACGGTGCCTCCCAGGCGATCCTCGACGCCCGCGTGCTCACCGGGTGTCTGCGCGACATCGCCGACCCGGTCGCTGCGCTCGAACGGTACGACGTCGAACGCCGACCGGCGACGGGTGCGATCGTGCTCGCCAACCGCGGGCTCGGGCCCGAGTTGCCGATGTCGCTCGTCGAGCAGCGTGCACCCGACGGGTTCGCGGCCATCGGCGACGTGATCTCGCCCGAGGAGATCCTCGAGGTCACCGAGGGCTATCGGCGCACGGCCGGCTTCGCGCTCGCGGCGCTGAGCGAGGGCCGCTCGCTCGCCGACCTGTCCTA
>JBILUM010000532.1:0-2915 GCA_044370995.1 Ilumatobacteraceae bacterium
ACGGGAGGTAGACGGTGCGGACACCGGCCGCGACATAGTTGGTCTGGGCCATCTGCTGCTCGACCTCGAAATCGCCCCCGGTGCGGAGCCCCTTCACGATGAAGTCGGTGCCGAGCTCGCGTGCCGCGTCGACCGCGAGACCCGGAAATGCCGCGACCCGCACCTCACGCCCGTCGCCGCGCAACGGGGCGACGGCCTCGTCGATCATGGCGAGCCGCTCGTCGAGGGTGAACAGACCGCTGGGCTTGGACGGGTTGTGCATCGCCGCGACGACGACGGAGCCGAACAGCTCCAAGGCCTGCTCGACGACGTCGAGGTGGCCGAGGTGGATGGGGTCGAAACTCCCTGGGTACAGCACGGTCGCCATGCGGCGCGAACGATACCCGGTGTGGCACCGCGGACGGCGGTCCCCCGGTCGCAGGGCGCGCCGGTGTCAGCCCACTCGGGCGAGCACGGTGACGGTGGTGCGGCCGTACTGCTTGCTGCGCACCGTCTCCCAGCCCTCCGGCGGGGCAACGGCTCGAGCGGCTTCGCAGACGACGTAGTCGACCTGCATCCACTGCAGCAGCTGCGGCCACGCGTCGAAGGTGTACGGCGGATCGACGAGGGCCACGTCGACGCCTCGCATCGCCGGGATCCACGCCATGACGTCGGAGGTGACGACCGTGGCGCGCGACTCGAGGTCGAGCGCGGCGAGGTTGGTGCGCAGCGCCTGCAGCGCGGCGCGGTCGCGTTCGACGAACACGCACCGGGCGGCGCCGCGGGAGAGCGCCTCGATCCCCATCGCCCCCGAGCCGGCGAAGAGGTCGGCGACGACGGCGTCCTCGATCAGCCCCATCGAGTCGAGCGAGTTGAACACCGCCTGACGCACCTTGTCGGTGGTGGGGCGGGTGGTATTCCCCTCGGGGGCCACCAGCTTGCGCCCACCCAGTTCTCCTGCAACGACTCGCACGCGGGCAGGCTATCGACGCGATCCCGTGGCCGATCCCGTGGCCGATCCCGTGGCCGATCCCGCGCATCCTGTCGGGGCGGCACATGCGGGGGCACACTGGTGCCGTGCTCGAACCAGAACCCCAGATCGTCTGCGTGGACTGCGGCGGTCGCTGCTTCCTGCTCACCCATCCACCCGAGGACGGACGCTGGGAGCCGGGCGACATCGTCGCCTACCGCTGCGAGGACTGCCGCGACCGTTGGGACCTGGTGCTGCCCGACTTCGACGACTGACGTCACAACACCCCTCGAGGAGGAGGGGGTCTGATGTCGATCGTCGGGCAACATGCGCACCTAGCTCTTGAAGAGGAACTCCTCGTCGTCGCTGCTGAACAGGAGGCGGAGTTCGTCGGCGAGCACCTCGTGGCCGGTGAGCTCGGGATCGGTGTCGACCAGTTCGAACGCGGCCTCACGGGCCTGCTCGACCAGCTCGCGGTCGCGACGCAGCGACGCCAGGCGCAGATCGCTGCGGCCCTTCTGCGCGGTGTTCATGATCGTGCCCTCGCCACGCAGGTCGAGGTCGACCTCGGCGAGGTAGAACCCGTCGGTGCTCTCGACCAACGCCTGAATGCGCGGGTTGTCGGTCGGATCGTCGGGGTCGGGCTGGGTGACCAGCCAGCACCGCGACGCGTGCTGGCCGCGCCCGACGCGCCCGCGGAGCTGGTGCAACTGGGCGATGCCGAACCGGTCGGCGTCGAGGATCACCATGATCGTCGCGTTCGGCACGTCGACACCCACCTCGATCACGGTGGTCGACACGAGCACGTCGGTGAGGCCCGCCCGGAACCGGTCCATGACCACCTCCTTCTCCGCCGACGGCATCTTCCCGTGCAGCAGCGCCAGGCGGAGCCCGTACAGCTCGCCACCGGAGAGCTCCTCGAAGGTCTCCTGGGCGCTGGCCAGCTCGAGCTTCTCGCTCTCGCCGATCAGCGGGCACACCACATACGCCTGGCGGCCGGCCTTCACCTCCTCGCGCACGTCGGCCCACACGTTGGCCTCGTCGAGCGGGCCGTTCGCCCAGTGCGTGGTGATCGGCGTGCGGCCGGGCGGCAGCTCGTCGAGCACGCTCACGTCGAGGTCGCCGTACACCGTCATCGCCGCCGTGCGAGGGATCGGTGTGGCCGTCATCACGAGCACGTCGGGCACCGCACCCCCGGCCGCCTTGTCGCGCAACGCCGCGCGCTGTTCGACGCCGAAGCGGTGCTGTTCGTCGACCACGACCACGCCGAGGCTCTCGAACGCCACTGCGTCCTGGATGAGCGCGTGCGTACCGATCGCGATGTCGACACTGCCGTCGGCCAGCCCGGCAAGCACGTCCTTGCGTTCGCCGCCGGTGACCCGGTTGGTGAGCAGCTCGACCCGCAGCGGCCGGTCGCCGAAGAGGTTGCCCGGATCGGGGACGGTGACGTCGGCGAGCAGCCTGCGCACACCGGCGGCGTGCTGCTCCGCGAGCACCTCCGTCGGCGCCATGAGGGCCGCCTGGTGCCCGCCCTGCACGGCGGTGAGCATCGCGCTGACGGCGACCAGGGTCTTGCCAGCACCCACGTCGCCCTGCAACAGCCGATGCATCGGGTGCACGCCCTCGAGGTCGCGCTCGATCTCGGCGATCACCCGCTGCTGCGCACCCGTGAGCTCGTACGGCAACGCCGCACGAAGCCTCGGGACCAGCTCGCCGTCGAGCACGTGGCGGATGCCCTTGGCCTCGCGTTCCATCGCCCGCTTGCGCATCACGAGCACGGTCTGCACACGCAGGAGCTCGTCGAACGCGAGGCGGCGTCGGGCACGCGCCTGGTCGGCCATGGTCTCCGGAAGGTGGATGAGGCGGAGGGCGTCGGTGCGGTCGAGCAGTCCGAGGCGCTGCTGGATGCTCCACGGCACCGGGTCGGCGATGCCGCGCGCCATGCACCGTTCGAGCGCGTTCTCGA
>JBILUM010000533.1:0-2914 GCA_044370995.1 Ilumatobacteraceae bacterium
CGAGGTGCGGCGTGCGGGGCACCCGGGCGAGGACGTCGCCCTCGAGATGGGTGACGAGGCGCACCCGATGTACGCCGCTCGGGCCCGTCACCTCGGCGTATCCCGAACCGTCGACGGTATCGACGACTCGCGGAACCGGCAGATCGGGGGCGGTGCGTTCGAGGTGGCGGAGCATCGCCAACTGCAGGTCGAGTACGGACCCGTCCTCACCGGCGTTGGCCACCTTCAGCACATAGGTGCCGTCGGCGCTCTCGATGCGTGCGTTCTGATCGCGCTCGGAGTCGAGCATCGTCAGGCGGCCGTCGACACCGAAGTGCTCGCGGGCGATCGCGGCCAGGTCGTCGACGGTGAAGGCAGGTGCCGGCAGGCGGAAGACGTCGTGCTCGGTGTGGGTCACCCCGGCGAACCTACCGGGGCGTCAGCGGCCGGTGAAGTTGGCCGGACGCTTCTCCAGGAACGACGCCACGCCCTCGCGATGATCGTCGCTCTTGAAGCACGCGGCCATCGCCGCGGTGTGGCGTTCCATGTGCTCGCCCACCGGAGCGGTGAGGCCCTGATGCACGAGGCTCTTGATGAGGCCGAGGCTGTGCGGCGAGCCGGCGGCGATCGTGTGGGCGAGCTCCATCGTCTTGCGCATGAGGTGGTCGCTCAGCACCACCTCGGTGACGTAGCCGAGGCGCAGCGCCTCGTCGGCGTCGATCATCGCCCCGGTGTAGAGCAGGCGCAGCGCGGGCTGCACGCCGACGATGCGCGGCAGCAGCCACGTGCCGGCGCCCGTGTCGGGGACGAGACCTCGGTGCACGAAGTTCCAGGCGAAGCGAGCCTTGGGGCTGGCGAGGCGGATGTCGCACTGCGAGGTGAATTCTGCGCCCATGCCCACCGCCGGACCGTCGATCGCGCAGATCGTCGGCTTCTTCGCCTGGGCGATCGGCCACCACCGGTGGCGCTCCTCTTCGTTCGCCGATCCACGAAGGCCTCGGGTCTCCCCCGGGATGGTGGCGAGATCGGCGAGGTCGGTGCCGGCGCAGAACGCACCGGGCACGCCGGTGACCACGATGACCACCGTGTCGGGATCGTCGTCGGCGCGGCCGACGGTCTCGATGAACTGGCCGAGCATCGCGTACGTCATCGCGTTGCGCTTCTCCGGCCGGTCGATGGTGACGACACCCACCTTGCCGTCGCGGTGGTAGTGGATGAGCTCGCGTGCTGCAGCCTCGGTCATGCATCCGACGGTAGCCGCGCGAGCGCGAGCCGGCCCCAGAGGAGGGACGCCTCCGTCGTCGCAGCACAGGTGAGGTGGAAGGCGGTCCGGTCGAGGATTTCCTGCGGGAAATGACAGTGATCGAGACACCCGCACGATGTCCGTTCAGCCACGAGCAGACCCTCGACGGGGGACCCCCGCCAGCCTCACTCGATCACCGGAACATCTACGGCTCCGCGCATGTCAGTTGCTGAGGAGTTCGACCTGGCAACGGATGCCCGGCGCCCGCGAGAGCCTGGCGTCAGCGGTGAGAAGCGGGTAGCCGAGGGACTCGGCGAGCGCGACGTACGCGGCGTCGTAGGGAGTCACATTGGAGCGCAGTTCATAGGCGCGGATCATCAGCGGGCCCGTCGGGAAGCGATCCAGCGGAAGGGCCAGGAGGTCGTCGACTGCTGCTTTGAATCGTCGTGCTGTGAGGTCGCCTGCTCGCCACCGCTTGCGGAGCACAGCGACGGTCTCGACGTCGATGAGATCGGGTGCGGCGAGATGGGTCTCCCCAGCCACGCGTGTCCTGGCGGTCCTCCCGGCCTGGCCGTCGTCTCCGACGAGGTTGGCCATGACCGAGGCATCGACGACGATCAACGACGCCCGCGTTCCTCGTCCAGATCGTGCACTGCGGCGTCGAATCCGACCTTGCCGCCACGCCGGCGACCGATCCGGTCGAGGACGTCATTGAGTGTCGGTGTGCTGGCGAGCCTGGTCAGTTCGCGCGCCAGGTACTGCTGCAACGACTTGCCCTCGGCCTCGGCTCGTCTCTGGAGGTTGGCATGGACGTCTTCCGGGAGATCTCTCACCAACACGTTCGGCATGCTTGCATTCTGCTATCAGCTCCGACGAAAGGCAACCGTCGCCACCCGCTCGCAATACCCGATGAGGACGCTTTCCGCACGTCCTTGGCCGCGCCCGATCGAGCAATCGGCCTGGGACGTGCCAGAACTGCCTGGTTGATCTGCTCCTGGACGTCGAGCACTCGGTGAGGCACGATGCCCTGGTGGAGACCAGGCAACTCGTGGCAGCTATTGCGGTGGCAGAGAATGACCATGCCTGGGACCAGCTCGGCGAGCTCTTCGACGAACACGTCACGATCGTTCACCCAGGTCTTGGCCCGGTCGTCGGCAGAGAAGCGAACATCGCAGTGATGAAGTTCATTGTCGGAGCGATCGACGGGTACGCACGCAGTACGGAGAACCTGGTGGTAGACGGAGACTCCGGCGCATTTCGTTTCACGATCACTGGGACTCACACTGGCGATCTCCCCGGCTATCCCGCGACGAGACAGCCGGTCGAGATCTCGGGCGCCATGTTCTTTCGCGTACGCGACGGGTTGCTCGCCGAAGCCACCGAATTGCTCAACCACGACTCGACAAGGAATCTCAGCCTCCGCTGACGGTGACCCACGTAGCGCGGAACAACTGCCGATCGGAACGGCCTGATCGCTTGTGCTGAACGTCCGCGGGGACGGTACGAGCTTGGTCGGGGTATGTCGCTGACCGGCGATCGATCGTCAACATCTGTTGACGATCGGGGGTTGCGACCTGCCGTTGCGGCGTGCGGCTCGCACGGCATCGGTGAGCGCCGTCTCCACACCAGCGGCGCCGGTGGTGGCTCAGTGGCTGAAGTTGACGTGCGGCAGGACCTTCTGGAGCCACTTCG
>JBILUM010000028.1:0-10710 GCA_044370995.1 Ilumatobacteraceae bacterium
AGGCCGCTGAAGCAGATGACCGGTGAGGCCGAGTTCGACGAGGTGTTCTTCACCGACGTCCACCTGCCGGCCGCCAACCTGCTCGGTCCGCTGCACGGCGGCTGGGGCGTGGGCATGGCGGTGCTCACCAGCGAGCGCGGCCACATCGGCACCAGCGTCATCGGCCTCGAACGGCGGCTCGAGTCGATGGCCAAGTTGGCCGAGGGCCGCGACCTGTCGGCCGTCGAACGCGACCGGCTCACCCGACTGATCTCGAAGGGAAACAGCTACAAGGCGATGGCACAGCGCCAGGGTCCGATCGCCTCGACGGCGGCGTCGCTGATGAAGCTCGGGATCACCGAGATGATGTTCGAGACGTCGATGCTGCGCGGCGACCTCTCGGGCATCGAGGCCTCGCTCGAGGGCCCCGAGGCGTACGGCATGTTGGCGGCCCCCGGCGGCCGCATCGCCGGTGGCACGAGCCAGGTGCAGCGCAACATCATCGGCGAGCGCCTGCTCGGCCTGCCTCGCGAACCGAAGGCGTGACGGGCGTAGTGTCGCACCCATGACGTCGAACGATGATCGTGACTTCAACAGGAGCGACCGCGACGGCCGCGGCACGAGCGCCGCGAGCGGCAGGAACGGGATCAGCCCCTCGCTGATCGGCTTCGCCGTGGTGGCTGTCCTCGCCGTGATCTTCTTCTTCCAGAACAGCAACCGGATCGAGGTCAACTTCTGGTTGTTCGACTGGAACACCACGATCCGCTGGTCGCTGCTGATGGCCATGCTCCTCGGCGTGCTGCTCGACCGGCTCTTCGGCATGTGGTGGCGCCGGCGCGGCAAGAAGAAGGACGACGAGCAGCAGGCCCGCCGCTGATGCGTTCGCCGGAGTCCCCCGTCCGCTCCACCGACGGCGTCGACCTCGCCGTCCACGACCTCGGCGGGCACGGCCCCGCGCTGCTCGTCAGCCACGCCACCGGTTTCCACGGCCGGTGCTACGTGCCCATGGTCGAGGCCCTCGCCGACCGCTTCCACGCCGTCGCGTTCGACTACCGCGGGCACGGCGACACACCGCGGCCCGACGGTCCGGTGGCCTGGGACCGCTACGGCGACGACGCGGTCGCGATGGGCGAGGCGATGGTCGCCGCGTCAGGTGGCCCGGTCGCCGCGTTCGGTCATTCGATGGGCGGCGCCTGCCTGCTGATGGCAGCACATCGCGATCCGAGCCTGTTCACCCGGCTGGTCGTGTTCGAACCGATCGTGTTCCCCCCGGCCGGCATCCGTCCCCCCGGCGACGAGAGCCCGCTCGCTGCCGGCGCGCGGCGTCGCCGTGCGACCTTCCCGAACTACGAGGCGGCGATCGAGAACTTCGCTGCCAAACCACCGCTGCGCGGGTTCACACCCGCCGCGCTCGAGGCCTACGTGCGTTTCGGGTTCCGCGAGGACGCCGACGGCCAGGTGCACCTGAAGTGCCGACCCGAGACCGAGGCCGAGACGTTCGAGGGTGGCGGCGGCCATGCCACCTGGAACGTGCTGTCCGAGATCGAGACGCCGGTCCTCGTCGTCGCCGGCAAGGTGGAACCGATGCAGCCGTCGAACATCGCGGCGGGCGTGGCGGAGTTGCTCCCGAACGGCACGTACCTCGAACTGCCCGAGCTCGACCACTTCGCACCGATGACCCACCCGGCCGAGATGGCCGCGCTCGTCGCGGGCTATCTCACCTGATCAACCGCCCGATCCTTCGCCTGATCTCCCGGCGGATCCGCACCCTGGTCAGCCGGGCGCGCACCCCCTTCCTACACTGGTCCCCGTGAGCTTCGTCGTCCCCACCAGCCTCTCCCCCAGTCGGGTCGACGCCTTCACGTCCTGCCCCATGGCGTTCCGCTTCGCGAGCATCGAGAAGCTGCCCGAGCCGCCGAGCGTGGCGGCGACCAAGGGGTCGATGGTCCACCGTGCCCTCGAGGTGCTGTTCACGCTGCAGCCGCACGAACGCATGGGCGAGGCGGTCGACGCATCGTTCCAGCAGGCGGTGCGCGAGTACGCCGTCGACCCGGAGTTCACGCTGCTCGGCCTCGACGAGGGCCAACGCGACGCCTTCGTCGCCGACGCGTGGACGCTCGTCGAGTCGTACCTGCGCATGGAGGATCCCACGAGCATTCGCGACGTCGGGCTCGAGCTCCGGCTCGAAGCACAGGTGGGCGATCTCACGCTGCGCGGCATCATCGACCGGCTCGAGCTCGGCCCCGACGGCGAGCTCATCGTCACCGACTACAAGACGGGTCGCGCGCCGGGCCTGAAGTACGAGCAGTCCAAGCTCGGCGGCGTGCACTTCTACTCGTTCCTGTGCGAGTCGGTGCTCGGGCGTCGTCCGGCCGCGATCCGGTTGATGTACCTGCGTTCGGGCGAGACCATCACGGCCATCCCCAGCGAGCAGTCGGTGCGCTTCATCACCACCCGCACCACTGCGGTGTGGAAGGCGGTCGAGCGGGCCTGCACCACCGAGGACTTCCGACCGAAGCAGGGGCCGCTGTGCAAGGTGTGCTCGTTCCAGCAGTGGTGCCCCGCATTCGGTGGCGACCCCGATCTCGCCAAGGTCGAGGCCCCGGTCGCCTTCGGTCGCCTCGCCGCTGCATGAGCCTCACGAGCCGGGTGTCGGCGTTCGACGACCGGGCCGACCGGGCGCTCGAACCGTGGCGCGAGCGACGCGGCATCGACCGCATGTTCCACCTCGCCAGCGAGTACGGCGACTTCAGCCTCATCTGGCAGGTCATCGGCGCCGCCTATGGCCTGGGCATCCGGCGCGACTGGCGCGAGTGGTTGCTGTTCACCGCACTGCTCGGCGTCGAGAGCCTGGTGGTCAACCAGGGGATCAAGCGGCTCTTCCGCCGCACCCGCCCCACCGAGACCGGCGACCCCCGGTTCCAGGTGCGACGGCCGAGCACCTCGAGCTTCCCGAGCGGTCACGCCTCGTCGGCGTTCTTCGCGGCCACCTTGCTCACCGTGTGGTCGAGTTGGGCGTGGGCGCCGTTGTGGTTCGCGATCGCCCTCGTGGTCGGGCTCAGCCGTGCCATCGTGCGGATCCATCACCCGAGCGACGTCGTGGGCGGCATGGTCGTCGGTGCCGCCCTCGCCCAGGTCGCCCTGCTCTGGTTCCCCTGATCGGGGCCACTCAGGGCGAGATCACCACCTCGTCGGCCACCCGACCGTCGACATCGACGGCCCGCAGCACCAGTCGGTCCTCGAACACGCCGATGTCGAGGAAGTGCACGAAGGCGTACGCGACCTCGGTGAACCACGCCTCGCCGGTACGACGGACGCCCGAACCGGCGCCGGACACCACATAGGTGACGCCGTCGATGATCTCGCTGCGCTGGTAGTCGTGATCGTGACCCGACAGCACCAGTTGCACGCCGTACCGCCGGGCGAGCGGGGCGACGATCTCACGGACGTCGACGCTCGACCCCTGGTACCCGGCGGAGTACGGCGGGTGGTGCACCGCCACGATCTTCCACGTGGCCGAACTGCTCGCCAGTCGTTCCTCCAAGAAGGCCAGTTGGTCGGGGTTGCCCATGTCGGTCGAGTCGAGGCCGACGACCAGCACGCTGCCGGGAAGGTCTCGGCTCCACCACCGTCCCGGCATCCCGAGGTCGGTGATCAGCTCGTCACCGCGGTCCATCATCACGTCGTGGTTGCCCAGGATCGCGAGCAGTTCGGTGCCCTGTGCGAACACCTCGGCGAAGGGCTCGTCCACCACGCTCGGCAGCGCGGCGGGGTCACCTGACGGATAGACGAGGTCGCCCAGCAGCAACAGGGTGTCGTACGGGAGCTCGGCTCCCATCGATCCGATGCGGGCACTGAGCGCGTCGAGGTCGCGGCCGCTGTCGCCCGTGTCGCCGGCGACGGCAAGGTGCAGCACAGGTGCCGGATCGAACGGCACGTACGGCACGGTGACCGACGGGCCACCCTTCCAGTGGGTGAGGTACGACACGATCTGGCGGCGGTAGTTGATGACCACGCCGCCAGCCACCAGGGCGAGTACCACCAGGACCGAGAGAACGATTCGTCGCACGTCTCGATGGTCTGCCCACCCCGGTTCCAAGGCAAGTGACCTACGGCCCGAGACGCCGTCGGGGCCGAGCCGTACCGTGACCGGTGAGGGAGTGCATCGATGAGAGCGAGGCCGAGATGCTGGTCGTGGTGCTGACGCACCCGGACGCACCGTTGCCCGAGGTGACCGGGGCGAAGGCGGCGAACATCGCCCGATGTGCCCGCGCCGGCCTTCCCACGCTTCCCGGCTTCGCGCTCACGACCGAGGCGACCGCTCGCGGACTCACCGATCCGGAGGTGCTCCTCGCGTTGCGCGCAGCGTGGCTCGACCTCGGTGGCGGCACCCGACCGGTGGTGGTCCGATCGTCGTCGACGATCGAAGACGCGGGGGCGTCGTCGATGGCCGGCCGCTTCACCTCCGTCCTCGACGTGGTCACGTGGGACGAGCTGGTGACCGCCGCGCAGCGGGTGGTCGATTCCGCGGACGCCGTTCGCGACGACACGGGCGAGCGCCGTCCGATCGGCGTGCTGGTGCAACCCCAACTCGACACCGATCTCGGTGGCGTGATGTTCGGGGTGGACCCGGTCACCGGCGCCACCGATCACGTGGTGGTGGAGGCGGTGGCAGCGCGGCCCGAGGTACTGGTGAGCGGCACGGCCACTGCGGATCACTACGTGCTGTCGCCCCACGGCCGGGTGCTCGAACACGCGACCGTCGCCGCGGCCACGACACCCGTGACACTCGACCGGTCGCTGCGGCGACGGCTCGTCCGAATGGCGGCGCTCGCAGCCCAGGAGTTCGGCTCACCACAGGACGTGGAGTGGGCCGTCGACCAAACGGGCCGTCTGTGGCTGCTGCAGAGCCGACCGGTCACGGCCGTGGCCGCCCGCGACGACGGGCATGCGGTGGTGATGGGCGCCGGGCCGGTGGCCGAGACCTTCCCGGCCCCGCTCTGCACCCTCGAACAGGATCTGTGGATCGAGGCCCTCCGCGAGGGGGTCACCCGTGCGTTGCTGGCCACGGACGCCGTCAGCGAGGCAGCAGTGGCCGCGTCACCGATCGTCACCACCGTCGACGGCTGGGCCGCGGTCGATCTCGAGCTCCTCGGGGTCACGACGGGCCGCACCGGCCTGCGACGTCGGTTCAGTCTGGCAGCGATCGTGCGTCGGTTGTCGGCGGCGTGGCGCGTGGGCCGGCTGCGCGTGGCACTCCCCCAGCTCGCAGCCACCGTGGTCGACACCGTCGATCACGATCTGGAGGCGATCGCACCCCTGGGGGAGCTGACACCGGAGACGCTGGTCGAACTGTTGCGCCGGTCGCGTCGCGAACTGGCCACCGTGCACTCCTACGAGGTGCTGTGCGGGATGCTGCTCCACGACCCGCACTCGCAACGCCGTCGCACGACCGCGACGCCCTCGGCGACAGTGTCGGCGACACGCCTGGCGCTCGGCGCGCTCGTCGAGGCACGGCGGCGTGGTGACACCGACGCAGCGGCGATCGCACGCGACCCGGTGCTGTTGTCGCTCTCGGCCCCCTCGATGCGACACACCCCTCGCCTGCCGGACGACGGACCCCAGGATCACCCCGCCGCCACGGTGTCGGCCACGATCGACGACCTCCCGCTGCGAGACGCGCTGCGTCTGCGGGCCCGGTGGATCCAGGAGTTGCAGTGTCGGGTGATGCAGCAGCTCGATCGGAAGCTGGCCCCGGACTTCTCACCCCTGCTTCCGGCCGACACCGATCACCAGCCGCGCGTCGTCGCACATCTGACGGTCGCCGAACTGGGCGAGGTGGTGTCCGGTGGGCGGCCGCCCGCCGACCTCGCCACCCGCGTCCGGCACCACCCCGGGCCGCCGCTGCCGACCTCGTTCCGCATCGGAACGACGGGCCGCCCGATCACCGATGAGCGGCACCATCGCGACCATCGCGACCACCGCGACCACCGCGACCACGTCTCCACCGGCCTGCCGGCCGGGGGAGGCCGCGTGACGGGCGTGGTGGTGCACGAACCGCTGGTCGACGTCGATGCGGCGACCGAGGAGGGGCGGGTGCTCGTCACCCAACATCTCGGACCCGACCTCGCCGGCCTGCTGCCCCACCTCGACGGGCTGGTGAGCGAGACCGGCAGCGCGCTGTCGCACGTGGCGATCCTCGCCCGCGAGATGGGTGTGCCCACCGTGGCTGGGGTGGCCGGTGCGCGTCGCCGCTTCAGGCCGGGGGTGCGCGTGGTGATCGACGGGACGGCGGGCACGGTCGAAGCCATCGGAGAACGCTCGGACACCGATGAAGCAGGTGATGCCGCATGAGCGATCGCGTCGGTCGCATCGATCGCATCGCCCATCTCGTCGGCGCGCTCGTCGCCGGCGGGGTACTCGTGTGGTCGGCGACGTACTTCGTCGTCTACCTCGGCCGGTGGGAGTGGAACCGGGCGATCGTCTCCGGACTCGTCGCCCTCGGCCTGCTGATGGTGCTGTCGACCTCGACGGTGTTGCGCCGCCTCGCATCGCTCGATCGGCGAGTCACCATGGTGATCGACCGGCCCCTCGATCGTTCCCTCGACGGAACCGGCGAGGCGACGGGCGAGCTGATCGGCGAGGCCAACGTCGCTGCGGCCCGGCATCGCTTCGACTGGCTCAGCCCCGATGGCTCGACCACGGCCGTGTTCATCCCGGTGCTGCTCGGCACCGGAGTGATCCTGTCGCTCGTGGCCTACGCCATCGAACGGGTCGCCGGCGCCTTCGCCGGGTCGACCCTCGATCGACGGACCGCGTCGATCATCCCGCTCGATCTCCCCCTGTCGGCCGGCGTGCCGGCCCACGCCGTCGCCGCGTCGACACCGGCCTCATCGCACCCTGGGAAGACGGGCGTCGGCGGCGTGGTCCTGATCCTTGTCGGCGCCCTGACACTCGGTCTGGGAGTCGAGGTCATCCGGCGGGTCACGCAGAGCTCTGAAGGTGACCTCCACGTGCCCGGGACCACCACGATCGTGGTCGACGTCGCCACGAAGCGCGATCGCACCCCCGAGGCCGCAGTCACCTCGATCTGGCAGCTGTGCCGAACCCGTATCGACGAACCAGGAGTGCGTTCGACCACGGTCGACGGCGGACGCGTCACGATCACGCTCGACCGGGCGTTGCTCACCACGGCCGAGCGGCGCCTGACCGGATGCTTCGAAGACCTCGTGCTCGACTACGCGATCGTCGACGTGCTCACCGTGACGGCCGAGCCGACGCCTGCGGCCGACTGATCCGGGCCGGTGGGCCTGTCGGCCGGTGGGCACCATCCTGCCCGACCTGCTTCGGCACTAGCCTGCGGCTCCATGGCGGACGGTCCAGGTTTCCCGAAGTTCGATCGCAAGATGAGCGATGCCGAAGGGCTCATGTGGCGGCTCGAGAAGGACCCGCACCTGTCGAGCACCTTCGCCAACGTCACGATCCTCGATCGCTCACCCGACTTCGAACGCCTCGTGGCGCGCATGGAGCGGGCCACCCACGTGGTCGAACGGCTCCGCCAGCGTGTGCAGCCGATGCCGGTGAACCTCACGGCACCGATGTGGGTCGACGACGCCAACTTCGACATCCGCTACCACGTCCGCCATGTCGCGCTGCCGAAGCCGGGGTCGATGCGCCAGCTGCTCGACCTCGCCACCCTCATCACGTGCGATCCGTTCGAGCGCACCCGTCCCCTGTGGCAGTTCGTGGTGGTCGACGGCCTCCGCGGCGGCCGGTCGGCGCTGATCGAGAAGCTGCACCACACCATCGCCGACGGCGAGACCAGCGTGCAGATGTCGCTGCAGTTCCTCGACTTCGAGCGTGACGCCCCCGAACCGCCGCCGATCGACCCGGCCTCGTTCGAGCGGCCGGAGGAGCCGACCTCGGCCCAGACCAACCAGGACCTGTTGCGCGACATGGTCGCTGGCAGCCTGCGGCTGCCGCTCGGGCTGATCCGCCAGATCAAGGATCTGCTCGCCGACCCGACCGGCATCCCCGATGCGGGCAACGCCGCGGCCGACACCATCCGCGGCGTCATGAGCCAACTGAACGACACCGAGCAGGCGCACTCACCGCTGTGGACCGCGCGATCGCTCCAGCGCGGTATGGAGGTGCTGCGGGCGCCCTTCGACGAGACGAAAGCGGCCGCCAAGAAGCTCGGCGGCACGCTCAACACCGCGTTCCTCACGGCGGCCGCCGAAGCAGCGGGCAACTACCACCGCGAGCTCGGCAGCCCGGTCGACGAGCTGCGGGCCAGCATGGCCATCAGCACCCGCACCGACGACAGCGGCTCCAACGCGTTCTCGCTCGCGAGGATGATGGTCCCCACGGGCGACATGCCGATCGCCGATCGCTTCCAGGCGATCCAGGCGTCCACCGGGGCGGCGCGGGAAGCGTCGGCCGGAGGATCGCTCGAGGCGCTGGCGGCGGTGGCGGCGTCGCTGCCCACCTCGCTCGTCACGCGCCTGGCGAGGCAGCAGGCCCAGACGGTCGACTTCGCGACCTCGAACGTGCGCGGCGCACCGATACCGATGTTCGTGGCCGGCGCGCAACTGCTCGAGAACTACCCGGTGGGACCGTTGGGTGGCGTGGCGTTCAACCTCACGCTGCTGAGCTACAACCACAGCCTCGACATGGGGATCAACCTCGACCGTGCGGCCGTGACCGAACCCGATCTGCTGCGCCGCTGCATGGAGCGGGCGTTCGGCGACCTGCTCGCGGTCTGACCGCGACCAGAGCCGCAGGCGAGCTCTGCCCGGCGCCTCGGCACCGGGCGGGACGGATCAGGCCGGCGTCGGCGTCTTCGCCGGCGTGGTGAGCAGCGAACGCACGTCGAGCAGCACGTCGGTCACTTCACCGGTGGTCACCAACTCGCGCGACATCATCTGGCCGAGCGCCTTGTCGATGATCGTCAGCGCTTCGTGGATGACGGCTTCGTTGGTGTCGGTCATCGGTGCCTCCTGAGCAGTGAATTCCCCTGTCGTGGACCGTAACCGTCAGCCACGACCGAGTGCGTGCATCGTACCGTGAAGACGTTAGAACGAACTCGGTTGTAGTCGGATGGGCCGGCGCCGGAGCCTGTGACGTTTACGATCGCTCACATGGATCTGAACGGGCGGCATGTGGTGGTCACGGGTGCGGCCGGCGGCATCGGCAAGGCGCTCGCCCAGCGCTTCCACGCGGCGGGCGCCCGCGTGGTCGCCGCCGACCTCAACGGCGCAGGTGCGCAGCGCACCGCCGAGGAGTTGAACGCCGTGCGCGACGGCAGCGCGCTCGGTGTGGCCGCCGACGTGGGCACCGAAGCGGGCAACGTCGCGCTGATCGGTGCAGCAGACGACGCGTTCGGGCAGATCGACCTGTTCTTCGCCAACGCCGGCGTCGGCACGGGTGCCGACCTCGACACGCCCGAGTCGGTGTGGGAGACCGCGTTCGCGGTCAACACCCACGCCCACCGGTGGGCGGCCAAGCACCTCGTGCCCGGCTGGGTGGCGCGCGGTGAGGGCTACTTCTGCTCCACCGCGTCGGCCGCCGGACTGTTGAGCCAGATCGGGTCGGCGCCGTACTCGATGACCAAGCACGCTGCGGTCGCGTTCGCCGAATGGCTGAGCATCACCTACGGCGACCGCGGCGTGAAGGTCAGCTGCCTGTGCCCGCAGGGCGTGAACACCGACATGCTCAACGGCGGCGACCTCGGCGGCGACCATCTCGGTGGCAGCGTGGTCCGTTCGGCCGGCGTGGTGCTCGAACCCGCCGACGTCGCCCAGGTGGTGTTGCAGGCGATCGGCGACGAGCGGTTCCTGATCCTCCCCCACCCCGAAGTGGCCACGTACGTGCAGCGCAAGGCCACCGACGTCGACCGGTGGCTCGGCGGCATGCGCAAGCTCCAGGCCCGCATCTCCGGCTGACGTCCGACGGCACCGCCACACCCGACCGAACCACCGACGACGATCCGATGACCGACCCCGTCGTGCTCGAACGCCTCGGCCTCCGCAAGGGCGAGCCGATCCGTTTCCGCACGACCGCGGCCGGACGATGGGTCGAAGGTCGCATGTGGGGGATCGCTCCCGATGGCAGCATCAAGCTGTACGACCCGGATGGTTCTGCGAGGAACCTGCGCCCCGACGCCGTCGAGGTGCGCCGACCCGGCAACAAAGGACGACTTCGATGGCAACTCGTGAGCGACGTGGCGGTCACCTGGGAGCAGCTCGAGCTGTTCTGATCGCTCTCGTCGGTCTGTTCGCCGGCGCGCTCGCCGGCGTCCTGGCCCCGGCGGGCCATGCGTCGGTCGGCGCCTCGACCGACCGGTCGTTCTCGATCGACTCGTTGCGCACCGAGGCCGAGCTGCGCACCGACGGGTCGATGCTGGTCACCGAGAAGGTCACCTACACCTACGTGGGTGGACCCTTCCAGTTCGGCATCCGTAGCTTCGAACGCAACCGCAACGAGATCGACCGGTTCGCCGCCGCCGATCCGGTCGGGCCGCTCGAGGTGATCCGGCCGGAGGACTCGGTCAGCGGCGATTGGGAGTGGAAGCTGCGCCAACCGACCTCGGACGCGACGATCACGTTCACGCTCACCTACTTCGTGCGTCCGGTCGTGATCCCCGGCCGCGACGTGACCGAGCTCGACTGGCAGTTCCTGGGCACCGATCACCCGGGCGTGGGCCAGGTCGACATCCTGGTTCGGTTCCCG
>JBILUM010000534.1:0-2906 GCA_044370995.1 Ilumatobacteraceae bacterium
GGTATCCACCCGTGGTACGCGATGCGCGCGATCGCGTGCATCAGCAACGTCTCGCGGAACGTGGGGCCGCGGCGCGACTTCTTCATCAGGTAGATCGGCGATGCCATGTGCACGAACGGCAGGCCGACGAACTCGGTGAAGCCGCCCGTCTCCTTCTGCAGGTCGCGGGTGACGAGCAGGTGGCGGGCCCAGTTCTCGGGGTGCTCGACCGAACCGAACATGATCGTGACGTTCGACTTGAGGCCGATGCCGTGCGCCTGGCGGTGGCACTCGAGCCACTCCTCGGTGTTCACCTTGTCGGGGCAAAGGATCGCCCGCACCTCGTCGTCGAGGATCTCGGCCGCCGTGCCGGGCAGCGACGCCAGACCGGCCTCCTGCAGACGCAGCAGGTACGTGCGCAGGTCCTCGCCCAGACGGCGAGCACCTTCGGTGACCTCGAGCGCGGTGAAGCCGTGGACGTGCATGTCGGGCACCGCCTGCTTCACCGCCCGGGTGACGTCGATGTAGTAGTCGCCGTCGAAGTCGGGGTGGATGCCGCCCTGCAGGGTGACCTCGGTGGCGCCGAGCGCCGCGGCCTCGCGGGCGCGGTCGGCGATGTCGTCGAGGGTGAGCAGGTAGGGCGTGCCGCGCAGGTTGAGTGTCAGCTTGCCCTTGGCGAACCCGCAGAACTTGCACTTGAACGTGCACACGTTCGTGTAGTTGATGTTGCGGTTGTGGACCCACGTGATCGGGTCGCCGACCGCCTCCTGACGGAGTTCGTCGGCGAGCTCGGCGATCGCGACGACCTCGGGGCCGCGGGCCCGGAACAGGGCGACGATCTCGTCGAAGCCGACTTCCTGGCCGAGGCGCACGCCGTGGAGGATCTCGTCGATCCGCGAGCCGGGCTTGGTGGCCGAACGACCGGGCACGAGGGTCATCGGCTCGGTGTTCGCGCCGCTGTACCACTGGGTGCTGCGGTGCCCGACGAGCACCACCTCGGCGCCGTCCTGGACGACGTCGGCGGCGGTGACCTTCTCGGGCCAGATCGCGCCCGGGTCGTCGCGGCCGAGATCCTCTGCGTCGCTGCGGTCCATCACCGGGAAGTGCAGCGCCGGGTCGAGCCAGCGCTCGGGCCGACGGGCGTACTCCGGGTAGATCGTGAGGCGTGGCGCGAGGGCGAAGCCTCGATGCTCGGTCACTTCGCGCAGCACGTCGAGGTCGGGCCACGGGCGCTCTGGGTTGACGTGGTCGGCGGTGACGGGGGAGACCCCACCCCAGTCGTCGATGCCGGCGTCGAGCAGCACCCCGAAGTCGTCGCTCAGGTTGGGCGGCGCCTGGAGGTGGATGTCGGCAGGCAGCACGAGCCGTGCCATGGCCAGCGTCCACAGGTACTCGTCGGGCGGGCACGCCTTGGCCTTCTGCATGCCGGTGCGCAGCTTGGGCAGGAAGTTCTGGACGATGACCTCCTGCACGTGGCCGTGGCGGGCGTGGGAGGCGGCGACCGCCTCCATCGCCGCGATCCGGTCGATGCGGTCGTCGCCGATGCCGACGAGGATCCCGGTCGTGAACGGGATCTGCAGTTCGCCGGCGGCCTCGAGCGTGGCGAGCCGGCGAGCCGGCACCTTGTCGGGTGCCGACTGGTGGCACTCGAGGTCGTCGCGCATGCTCTCGATCATCATCCCCTGGCTCGGGGACACGGGCCGGAGCCGGGCGAGTTCGTCGAGCGACAGGGCCCCGCAGTTGGCGTGCGGGAGCAGCCCGGTCTCGTCGAGCACGAGCTTGGCCATCGCCGCGACGTAGTGCACGGTCGAGTCGTAGCCGTGCTCGCGCAGGAACGCGCGGGCCACCTCGTAGCGGTCCTCGGGGCGTTCGCCCAGGGTGAACAGCGCCTCGTGGCAGCCCTGGCGGGCGCCCTGGCGAGCGATGCGCAACACGTCGTCGGGCGACAGGTACGGCTTCTCCAGACGAGCGGGTGGCTGGGCGAACGTGCAGTAGCCGCACGTGTCGTTGCACAGCATCGTCAGCGGGATGAACACCTTCGGCGAGTACGTGACCCGGGTGCCGTGCGTCGCGTCGCGCACCGCGCGGGCGGCCGCCATGATCTCCTGGAGCGGGAGATCGACGAGGTGGGCGTTGGGGGAGGCGGCGGCGGCGCTCATGCTGCGGGCCAGATGACGGTGCGGTCGTCGGCGTACACGCCGCTGATCAAGGCGGTGTCGACGTAGGGCGTGATGTCCGGTGCCGTGCCGTCGAAGAGCCCGATCTCGGCGTACGTGGTGACCTCGTCGGTGAGCAGGTCGAGTTCGGGCACGCCGAGTGCCGTGGCCGTGTTCGTGTCGACGACGAGCTTCGACTCGACGGCCCACCGTGCAGTCTCACCCTCGGGCGAGAGGAACATCGCGTTGCCGTTGGCATTGATGAAGCCGAGTGCGATCTCGGCTGCTGCGGCGGGATCGGCGACCGCGTCGGCGAGTCCCTTCATCGCGGCGCGCATGAAGTCCTGGGCGGCCGTCGGGTGCTCGTTCAGGAAGGTGGCGTTCGTGTAGAGCACGCCGAAGCTGCCGGGGATGCCGCTCTCGGCCGGGTCGAACAGGGTGAACGGGATGCCGGCCGCCTCGAGCTGCTTGGGCTCGTTGCTCTTGTAGCCGGGGAAGCCGACGATGTTCGGCACCTCGATGTGCACCTTCGGGTCGAAGCCGTCGAGCAGCACGGTGGTGTAGTCGGTGCCCTCGGTGAGACCGGCCTGCTTCAGCATCGCGGCGACGCTCGGGGTGATCTTGCCCTTCACACCGATCGTGCTGCCGGCCAGGTCGGCGAGGTTGGTGGGGCCACCGTCGTTCACGATGAGCGCATCGATGCCGGTCTTGCCCTCGACGGCGAGCACGACGAACTCGGCCTCGTTCTTGGCAGCGAAGTCGATGACCTCG
>JBILUM010000535.1:0-2903 GCA_044370995.1 Ilumatobacteraceae bacterium
GGTCGATACCGGGGCGACCCCCGTCGGCGACCGTACCAACTCCCCGGAAGGCCCCGCTCGTCGGGCGCTCGTCGGGCGCCCGGTCAGGACGACAGGTCAGGACGACAGGTCAGGACGACAGCGCGAGGAGGATGATCGCGGCGAGGGTGATCAGGTTGATCTTCGGTGTCTGATCGGCGGCGCGCCAGGTGTCGGACTGCCAGCTCGCGAACCACTCGTTGCCACCGACGTCGAAGATCAGGAACCACACCACCAGCGCCAGGCACATCGCGACGAGCGCCCAGAACTTGGCGTCGTGCCACTCGTCGGCACCCGATCGCAGGTGCACCGCGAGCACGACCGTGCCGATCCAGCCGATCACGGCGAGCACGGCCTCGATGGCGACGATGCAGCCGAACGCGATCCGTTGCAGGCGTGGCGAGGTGATCGCCCGCCACATCAGCCGCGGCGAACGGTACGTGGTGTCCATCGACATGATCCGCTCGACGAACTGCATGTTCGAGCGTGGATCGGTGAGGTTGCCGACCACGACGACGGTGGCCATCAGGGTGGTGCCGGCCACGAGAAGCAGCGGCGCCACTCGGAACATCAGGGTCGTGTCGTCGATCATCGGGTCAGTCTGGCCGATCGGTGGATCGCTGCGAGCGGACGTGAGCGGGCTGGGATCCACACCCGCCGAAGTGATGACCAGTATCGTCGGATGATCCTGCCGGCGCTGCCGGCGCACCCGCACAGGAGCCTGCCATGAACGTGCCGATGCCGCCGCCCTCAGCACCTGCCCCCGATCCGTCGGGCGAGCCGGCCCCGCAGCGCCAGGGCCCGCCGCCGTGGCTCGTCCCGGCCGGCATCGGTGTCGTGATCGCCCTGTTGGCGGTTCTCATCGTCGTGCTGCTCACCCGCGGCGACGAAGAGGACTCCGTCGCACCGGCGACGACGGTCGAGTCAGTGGACTCCACCGTGCCGGCCACCGAAGCGCCGACCACGGTGCCCGAGACCACGGAGGCTCGGCCGACCACGGTGCCCGAGACCGTGCCCGCCACCACCACGCCGGCGACCGAACCGCCGCCCGTGGCGCTCACGCCCGGCCAGGCCACCATCACTGCCGACGGCACCACCAGCTCGTACACCGTCGTCGTCACCTGTCGCGACTTCTGGGCCGGTCTCGAGACGACCAGCCACGTGCTCGTCGACGACGCCTCCGGTGCCGTGTGGGTCGCGGACGTGTACTGGGGTGAGGAAGGCGGCCCGCGCGGCTTGGCGATGGTCGACATGGCACCGGCCATCGCGTCCGACCTGTTCGGGCAGGACACCACCACCCGGTCGGGCGCCTGGTACGGCACCATCGACGACGGTGCCGACGGCGTGTCGCGGTCGACGGTGACGTTGAGCAACGGCGACGGTCCGGCCGAGCTCGATGTCGCGATCGCCGAACCGGCCGAGCCCGACGACTGCGCGGTGGGCCAGATCTCGTCGACGTCGCCCTTCGTGGGCGGCGCCCAGGTCGAATGGCTGTCACCCGACGACACCGACGGCCAGCGGTTCAACGTGCTGGCGCAGTGCGGCGGCGAGCTGCTGGTGAGCGGCGGTGCGCTGCTGGTGTCGTTCTACCCGGAGGACGGCAACACGATGATCGCCTTCCTGTCGAACACCTACGTCCTCACCGGCGAGGACGTGGCGTGGAGCAACTTCGTCACCCCGGAGCCGTCGGAGACGTCGTTCGAACAGGTCGGTGGCGGCGACAAGCTCGCCGCGATCAACGTGTTCCGCAACGGCGATCGCAGCAGCGAGCCGGGCTACCTCGCATGGACGGAGCGTCCGCTTCGCTCGTCGGTCGGCGCCGCCGGCCTGCTCGACGAGGTCTGCCCCGGCCCCTGACCCCGGTCAGATCGGGCCGCAGGCCCGCCGGGTGCATCGTGAGGGACCGGGTGAAGCCCATTACGGTGCGGCGATGGAGATCGTCCGCACACCCGACGAGCGCTTCGCAGCCCTCACCGACTACCCGTTCACGCCGCGCTACCGGCAATGGCAGGGCATGCGCCTGCACCATCTCGACGAACGACCGGCTGGCGCCGCCGACGGCTCCGACACCGATGCCCCGGTGATGCTGCTGCTCCACGGCGAGCCGTCGTGGAGCTACCTGTACCGCCACTGGATCCCGCAGCTCGTCGCGGCCGGCTTCCGCTGCGTCGCCGCAGACCTGCCCGGCTTCGGTCGCAGCGACAAGCCCACCGACGACGAGTGGTACGTCGTCGAGCGGCACATGGAGGCGATCCGGGCGCTCGTCGACGAGCTCGACCTCCGTCGCGTGCACCTCGTGGTGCAGGACTGGGCCGGCCCGATCGGGCTGCGCGTGCTGTGCGACCAGCCCGACCGCTTCGAGCGGGTGTTCATCTTCAACACCTGGCTGCACCACGCGGACATGGTCTACGGCGACGGCATCCGCTGGTGGCGTCAGGCGGCGCTCGACCCGGCACAGCTCGGTGGCGACATGCCGACGGGCCGCATCGTCGCCGGTTCGATGCGTCGACCGGGTCACGACATCGAGGCGCTCACCGCTGCCTACGACGCCCCGTTCACGGGCCCCGAGAGCAAGGCCGGCGCCCGTCGTTTCCCGTTCTGCATCCCGTTCGGCGAACCGGAGGCCGGCAACGCGGTCGATCAGGAGCGTTGCTTCCGTCAGCTGCCCACCCTCGGTCTGCCGATCCACCTCGCGTTCGGCGACGCCGACATGGTGTTCACGTACGACTGGGCCGAGCGCTGGCACGCCCAGCTGCCCGGCTCGACGCTCGACCGCATCGAGGGCGCCGGTCACTTCGTGCAGGACGACGCCGCCGACGACTGCGTCGACCTCGTGCTGCGCTACTCGCTCGGCTGACGCCGCGACCGCACGAACGCTCTCGGGC
>JBILUM010000536.1:0-2900 GCA_044370995.1 Ilumatobacteraceae bacterium
CGAGCGTGATCGCCCAGCCGTCGCGACCGGCGCGGGCCGTGCGGCCGCTGCGGTGCAGGTAGTCCTTCGCGTCGCCGGCCGGCTCGTAGTGGATGACCGCACCGATGTCGTCGATGTCGATGCCGCGAGCGGCGACGTCGGTGGCGACGAGCACGTGCAGCTCGCCGTCGGTGAACCGCTTCAGCGCACGCTCGCGTGCCGCCTGGGCGAGGTCGCCGTGGATCGCCGAGGCCTTCACGCCGAGGTCCTGCAGCTTCTCCTCGACCCGGTCGCAGGTGCGCTTGGTCTGGCAGAACACGATCGTCTTGCCGACGCCGGAGGCGATCGCGGCGACGACCTTGTCCTTGTCCATGTGGTGCACCGCGAGGAACAGGTGGTACATCGTGCCGACGGTGTCGGTGGGCGCATCGATCGCGACCTCCACCGGGTCCTTCATGTACCGGGCCACGAGGTGGCCGACGTCGCCGTCGAGCGTGGCCGAGAACAGCATCGTCTGGCGCGGCGCCGTGCACTTGCGGATGATCCACTCGACCTGCGGGGTGAAGCCGTCGTCGGCCATCCGGTCGGCCTCGTCGAGGACGAGCACCTGGATGCCGCTCAGGTCGAGCTCGTTCTCCTTCAGGAGGTCGATCAGGCGCAGCGGGGTGGCGACGACCACGTCGACACCGTTCTTCAGCTCGTCGATCTGCTGATGGCGCGAGGCGCCGCCGTACACGGGCAGCACCACCCGGTTGCACTTGGCGGCGACGGGGACGAGCACCTCGGCGACCTGCAGGGCGAGCTCGCGGGTGGGCACGAGCACGAGCCCGAGCGGACGGCGCGGCTCGGCCTCGCCGTCGAGTCGGGCGAGCATCGGTACGCCGAAGGCGAGGGTCTTGCCGGAACCGGTGCGGGCACGTCCGCAGACGTCCTTGCCCTCGAGCGCCACGGGGATCGCCTTGGTCTGGATGGCGAACGGCGCGGCGAAGCCGGCGGCATGGAGCCCCATGTCGACGAGCTCGGGCACGCCGAGATCGCGGAAGCCGGTGGGGACGTACGGGGTGTCCACGGTGATGGTCGTGGAGGCGGGGGTGCGGTACTCGGCCGGCTTGGGTGGGCGGCGAGGGCTGCGCGGGGCGCCCTTCGGGCGTGCGTTGTCAGACATGTCGCGCCCATGGTACCGGGCTGAGCAGGGACTCCCCGGAACACCCGGCACGACCACCCTGCGTGAACGGACGGGCGACCGGCCGCGCTCCGCGCGGGACCGGTGTGTCCGGTCGCGGTGGTTCTGCTGTTACAACCGGGGGGTGAGCCGACTCCCCTTGTTCGTCGTCGTCGCGCCCGGACTCGAGCGGCTCGCCGCCGAGGAACTGGCGTCGATCGGCGTCCCCGCCGGCAAGGTCCGCGTGCAACACGGTGGCATCGAGCTCCAGGCCACCACCCGCCAGCTGTACGCGATCCACCGGTGGGCCCGCATCCCGACCCGCGTCCTCGTGCGCGTCGCGAGCGGCACCGCACGCAACTGGGACGAACTGCAGGCGCTGGTGCGCACCGTCGACTGGCAGGCCTACCTCGGCCCCGCGCCCGCCGGCGTCGAGCTCCACGTCGCCAGCCACCGCTCGGTGCTGTACCACCAGGGAGCGATCGGCGAACGGGTGTCGGCCGTGCTCGGTCGTCCGGAGCTCAAGGGCGGCCAGGGTGTCCACGTGCGGCTCGATCGCGACCGGACGGTCGTCAGCGTCGACGCATCGGGCCAGCTGCTGCACCGCCGTGGGTGGCGCAGCGAGACCCACCGGTCGCCGCTGCGCTCCACGATCGCTGCGGCCATGGTGCGCGCGAGCGGCTGGCGGGGCGACTCGCCGCTCGTCGACCCGCTCGCAGGGTCCGGCACGATCGCGATCGAGGCGGCACTCTGGGCCGCGGGCAGGCCGATCGACCGGCCCTTCGCCTTCCAGCAGTGGCCGTCGTTCGAGCCGGGCACCTGGGCGAGCGTCACCGGTTCGGGCCGTCCCGACGCGCTGTCGGCACCGGTGTTCGCCGCCGACCGTGACGCCGGTGCGTTCGCCGCGCTCGAGCGACACGTCGAGGGTGCCGGACTCATCGGTCGGGTGACCGTCGCCCACGCGGCGCTCGCGGCGCAACAGTGGCCGGCTGCCATCACGGCCACCACGGCCACCACGGCCGCAACCGGTCGCACCGTCGTGATCGCCAACCCGCCGTACGGCCATCGGGTCGGGGGGACGGGCACGGGCGATCTGCGCGATCTGTACGCCACCCTCGGCCGTCGGGCGTCGGACGCCGACGCACGCCTCGTCCTGCTCGCCGCCGATCGACGGCTCGCCGACGCCACCGGCCTCGAGCTCGAGGAGCTGTTCCAGGTCGACAACGGCGGCATCCCGGTGCGCTGCCTGGCCACCGCGTCGACCGCTGCCTGACCGGGACGGGCACCAGCACCCGCCGGCACCTCGCCGGCACCCCGCCGGCACCCGCCGGCACCCGGGCCGGAGATCGGCGCACGGCGCCCGATCTGCAACGATGCGAACCATGAAGGTCGCACTCACCGTCAACGACTTCCTCCGTCGCGCCGAGCTCGTCTATCCGAAGCGGATCGGCATCGTCGACGAGCCCGATCAGCCGGCGGAGTCGTGGGGGACGCTCACCTACGCGCAGGTCGCACAGCGCGCCCGGGCGATGGCCGCCGGCCTCGACGCCATGGGCATCGGCGTCGGCGAACGGGTCGCGATGGTGAGCCACAACTCGGCCCGCCTCCTCACCGCGCTGTTCGGCGTGAGCGGCTCGGGACGAGTGCTCGTGCCGATCAACTTCCGCCTCGTCGCCGAGGAGGTGCGCTACATCGTCGAACACAGCGGCGCGCGCGTGCTGCTCATCGACCCCGAACTCGCCGACGCACTCGCCGACGT
>JBILUM010000639.1:0-2897 GCA_044370995.1 Ilumatobacteraceae bacterium
GAAACACCATCCGCAATCCGCTTGGCCAGTTCCACCGCCGGCTCCGCCGCCGCCCGTCCCGCTTCTCCCGGCATCCGCGCACAAGACCGCATAAGCCACGCCGCGCAAAGCGTCAGCACGATGAGAACAATCGAAATCGAAACGGCGCGGGGAAGGCGTGGCATGGGCTGCCGAGATCATAGCACGCCTTCGCAAAAAGGCGCGCCGCACCTCTTCTCTAGTCGGACCAATATTTCCGGCTGAGGGCTGAGGTCAGTCAGCCGGAAATAAATCCGTGTTTATCCGCGTCAATCGGTGGCCTGTCCTTTTCCCCGATCAGAACTTGTACCCCACGCCGAGATACAGATTCTGGCTGTTGGCATCTTGGCTGGAGATGAATGCGCTGTAGATGGCCGTGGCCTGCCAGCGCTCGCCGATACCCAGGGTCGCACCCACGCCGCCGTAGAAGTTGTCGCGGGCGGGCGTTCCGGTGTTGTAGTTGAACGGAGCAGCCGGGCCTCCCGTGTTGAAGCTCGAGTTGATGGTGTAGCCGTTTTGCAGGAACTCATGCTGCCAACCGGCAAACACCGTCGGGGTGAGGATCACGCTCTTGGAGAGCTTCACGTTGTAGGCCGCCTGCGCGCCCAGCGTGTAAAGCAAGCTGCTCGAGTTGTAAGGATCCACACCGAGGTTGAGCGAGTCCGCGCCCGTCTCGTTGAAACCCTGCACTCCGAGGTAGGTGTATTGCAGCGTGGTGAACGGTCCCCAGCTGAAGTCGCCGATGTCGAAGTCGTAGCCCGTGCCCAGGGCGAGGTCGAACTCACCCGCGCCCGGACGACCCGTCGCCGTGCGGTTCAGCCCACCGAAGTCGATGTTGCGGTTCACCGTGTAGCCGTGATACGCGCCTCCGACCAACGCGTTGACGTAGAAGTCGTCGACGTCGTAGGTGCCGAAGACACCGAAGCGCACCGCGTTGTCGATCGTGCGGCCGCTGTTGTATTCGGCCTGCAGCCCCTGGTAGCCGACATACACGCCGGTGGCGAAGGCATCGGTCCAGGAATAGGAGGCACCGGTGGTCACCCCTCCGCTCTGCGAACGGTAGTTCTGCACCGAACCCGTGCTGGCCGCGTTGGCAAAAATGCCGTTGCCGTCCACGAAAGTGCCCCACTTCGTATCTTTGGATGGATTGATGGCGAAGGCGCCCATGTCATCCGTTCCACCCATCTCGGCCTGCATCGGAGCGAGGTTCATGCCCGAGGCGGAGAAGCCGCGGCCGTTGATGCGCGTGACCCACAGACGCTGGAACATCGAGCTGTTCAGCGCATTAGCCGTGTTGAAGGCCATGGTGGGCAACGAGGCATACTGCGAAGGCATCATCTGGTTGAAGGCGTTTTGGTAGTCGCCCGAGTTGGTCATGGCATCGAGCACAGTCTTGCGGTCGCCCGTCGGATTTGAAGCCGTCCACTGGTTGAGCGCCTGAGCCACCTGGATCTCGTTCGGAGTGCCCGCGAATTGAGTAAAGTCGGGATACTCCGGTGCCGGTTGCGGGATGGGCACTAGCCACAATGCCTCGCCGATGTAGCTCAACATGTATTTGCTGGCATCAACTCCCTCCACGCCGAACAGACTCAGAGCATTGGTTGACACACTGGGCGCAGCCAAGAGTTTGACCGGACCGGGTAGTGTTGCTCCAGCGAGGTTGAAGTAGTTGACGCCGTTGGTTATGGCGATCGGACTCGACACGTTGACGAAGTGCCCTGCGGCCGGGTTCGGGATAGCGATCTTCGAGGCGCCGTCCCAGAACAGCGATGCGATGTCGAGTTGCGACTGCAACTCGAGCGTGCCGCCGAGCAACTGCACCGCACCCGCGCCCAGAGCGGTCTGCGAGGTGGTGACCAGCTTGCCGGCATCGAGAACTGTGCCGCCCGTGTAGGTGTTGTTGCCGCCCAACGTTTGGATTCCGGCACCGGTCTTGGTGAAGGCCAAAGTTGACCCGCCGTCTTTGAGCGTGCCGTTGAAGATGGCATTAGCCACCGCGTCGATGATCAGACGGTCGGCACCGCTGATCGCTTCCACGATACCCGTGCCGTTCAGACCGCCGATCGTCTCGCTATTGCCACCTTTGGCCAGCTTGAGCGCAGCGCCCGCACCGATGTCGACCGTCGAGCCGACCGGGAGGAGTTCTTTGTTGTTAGATTCGCCGTCACTGAGCTGCAACGTGGATCCCGGCGTGATGATGACATCGCCGTCGAAGGTATTCGCATTACCCATGAACACGATGCGCGAGTTGGTCGCCGTGCTGATCGTCACGTCGCCAACTCCGCTGATCCCGCCACTGAAGTCGGTGCGATCCCCGATTCCAGTCACGTAGGGCGCCGAAACCAAGGTCACGTCTTTGGCCAAATTGATAGGGCCCGTGAACTGGACCGGACGGGCGCTCCCGTTGAGGGCGGATGATCCGATGGTCGTCACGCCCGTGCCTTGGTTGGCCACATTGATCGCGTTGCTGAGGATGACGCTTCCACCGGAAGAATCGACGAGAAGCGAGATGTTGTCCGCGCCGGTGCCGGGCCCGTTGAGCGTGACCTCGCTCCCTCCGAGCGCGCCGGTCTTGCTCGCGATAATCGTGCCCTGCTCGATCGTTGTCATGCCCGAGTAGGTGTTGGCGCCGGACAACGTTGTTGTGCCCGTGCCGTTTTTCAGCAGGCCGTTGGGACCGGCGATGACTCCGGCCAGGGTGAGCCCGGTTTCGGCCGCATTGGAAAGCGTCAGATCGCTGTCCAGCAAATCCACCGCATTGGAGACGGTGTGTGATCCGGCCAACGTATTGATCGCCGCTTTGTTCGTGTCCGAATCGGTGAGGGTGATCGTGCCCGTGCCGGCGATGGTGTAGGGATTCGTGTTGGAGAACGTCATGG
>JBILUM010000540.1:0-2890 GCA_044370995.1 Ilumatobacteraceae bacterium
GCCCGCGTAGGCGACGCGTCCCTCGATGCCCTCGGGGACGAGCTTGCGGGTGGCAGCGCCGACGGCGGTCGACTGACCCGATGCGTAGCGGTCGGCACCCAGACCCTGCATGGCGCCCATCGAACCCATGCCGCGATACGTCTTGTACCGGCGGCCCTCCATGAGCTCCATCTCGCCGGGACTCTCGTCGGTGCCTGCCAGCAGCGAGCCCAGCATGACGGTGGAGGCGCCGGCGGCGATTGCCTTCACGATGTCGCCCGAGTACGTGATGCCACCGTCGGCGATGACCGGGATGTCGAGCTGCTGGGCCCGGCGGCTGGTGAACCAGATGGCCGACAGCTGTGGCATCCCGGCGCCGCTGACCACGCGCGTGGTGCAGATCGAACCGGCGCCCACACCGACTTTCACCGCGTCGGCGCCGGCGGCGTGGAGCGCCTCGACGCCTTCCTCGGTGACGACGTTGCCGGCGACCACGGCGAGGTTCGGCCAGTTCGACTTGATCCGCTCGATCGCCTTCACGACGCCGGCGGAGTGGCCGTGGGCGGTGTCGATCGCGATCGCGTCGACCGCCATGGCGTTGAGCGCGTCGACACGGTCCTCGAGGTCGGCGCCGACACCGACGGCGGCGGCGCAACGCAGACGACCCGCGCCGTCGCGGGTGGCGTTCGGGAAGTCCTGTCGCTTCTGGATGTCCTTCACCGTGATGAGGCCGCGCAGGAACCCGTCGGCGTCGACGAGCGGCAGCTTCTCGATGCGGTACTTCTGCAGCACCTGCTTGGCCTGTTCGAGCGTCGTGCCCACCTCGGCGGTCACGAGACCGTCGGAGGTCATGAATTCGCTGACCGGGCGGTCGTAGTCGCCGGGTTCGCAGAAGCGGATGTCGCGGTTGGTGAGGATGCCGACGAGGCGGCCGGCGTCATCGGTGATCGGCACACCGCTGAACCGGAAGCGGTTCATCAGCGCCTCGGCGTCGTGGAGCGTGGCGCCGGCGTGCAGGGTGACCGGATCGGTGATCATGCCGCTCTGGCTGCGCTTCACCTTCTGCACCTCGGCGGCCTGATCGGCGATCGACAGGTTGCGGTGGATGGTGCCGATGCCGCCCTCGCGGGCGATCGCGATCGCCATGCGCGCCTCGGTGACCTTGTCCATCGCGGCGGACACGAGCGGGACCGCGAGCTCGATGTCGGCGGCGAAGCGCGCCGTGGTGTCGACCGAGTCGGGCAGCACGTTGCTGTAGCCGGGCACGATGACGACATCGTCGAAGGTGAGTGCTTCGAAGCGGTCGAACAGCTGGTCGTTGCTCATACGTGGATCTCCTCCTCTGTCAACTGGGGATGTGTCTGTGCCTGTGTGCTCTGCGACTCGGCGCACACCTGGGCGAGCGTGCTCACGACGAGTCGGTGTTCGGTGGCGTGCATGCGCTCGGCGAAGGAGTCGAGGGTGTCGTCGGGTTCGATCTCGACGACGGCGGCGGCGAGCACCGGGCCGACGTCGACGCCTTCGTCGGGCACGAGGTGCACCATGACACCGGAGGCGGAACGGGTGCCGGCGACGTGCTCGTCGAACGCCCGCTCGATCGCGTCGACGCCGGGGAGTTCGCCGGGCAACGCCGGGTGGAGGTTGATCACCATGCCCGGGAACCAGCCGAGGAAGTTCATGGTGAGGATGCGCATCCAGCCCAGCAGCACGACGTGGTCGGGCGAGAAACCGCTGACGACGTCGGCGAGCCGGGCGTCGTAGTCGCCGCGCGCTTCACTCGGACGGCGGCCGACGTGCACCGCCGGCACGCCAGCGGCATCGGCACGGGCCAACGCACGGGCGTCGGCCTTGTCGCTGACGACGGCGGCCACCACAGCGCGGATCCGTCCGTCGGCGCACGCGTCGAGCACGGCCTGGACGTTGGTGCCGTGTCCCGACGCCATCAGCACGAGGCGAGGCGAGCGATCGAACGACTCCATGCGTCGACGCTAGGCGCGCGCCCCGATCGAGCGTCCCCGCTTGAACGAAAAGTTCGCGATGAGCGATGAGTGCCCCTGGCGGGCGCATCTCTCATCGACCATCGGAGACCGTTCGACCGGATGAGAGATGGGGGCGGCAGGGCCGCTCACCTCTCATCGCGGGACCGTTCAGCGGAGGAGGTTCACCTGACGGGGGCCGGCGACCAGCTCGCCGATCACCCAGGTGCGCTCGTCGATCGACTCCTGCACGGCGCCGACGTGCTCGGGCGCCACGATCAGCACCATGCCGATGCCCATGTTCAGCGTGCGGTAGAGCTCGTGGTCGTCGAGGCCGGTGCACACGCTGCGCACCAGGTCGAACAACGGCGGGACCGGCCACGACCCGAGTCGCACGTCGGCCGCCACACCCTCGGGGAGCACGCGGGGCAGGTTGTCGGGCAGGCCGCCGCCGGTGATGTGTGCGAGCGCCTTCACGCGCTTCGAGGCGAGCGCGGGTCGGAGCACGTGCAGGTAGCTCCGGTGCGGCTCGAGGAGCGCTTCGCCGAGCGTCCGGTCGAAGCCGGGCGGCGTGGCGTCCATCGGCAACCACGAGAACACCTTGCGGAGCAAGGAGTAGCCGTTGGTGTGCGGACCGTTCGACGCGACACCGATGAGGACGTCGCCCGCTGCGACGTCGGCGGTGGGCAACAGGTCGGCCCGGTCGACCAGGCCGACCAGCGTGCCGGCGATGTCGAACGCACCCTCGGCGTACACGCCGGGCATCTCGGCCGTCTCACCGCCGAGCAGCACGCAGCCGCTCGCCTCGCATGCCTCGGCCATCCCGGTGACGACCTCGGCGACATGGTTCGCGTCGAGCTTGCTGGAGGCGATGTAGTCGAGGAAGAACAACGGCGAGGCGCCCTGCACCAGCACGTCGTCGATGCAGTGGTTGA
>JBILUM010000539.1:0-2890 GCA_044370995.1 Ilumatobacteraceae bacterium
ACGACGAACCAGCAGCCGACGAGCCGGCCGCGACCGAACCCGCGGCCACCGAACCGGCCGCGACCGACCCCGCGGCCACCGAGCCGGCTGCGACCGAACCGGTGGGGACCGACGTCCCCGACGAGACGGCGACCACCGAGGGCGACGCCGCGGGATCGGATGATCCGAACAAGGCGTTCCCGAGCCTGGCGCCGCCGACGGGCGAGCCGATCGTGCTCGGCCTGGTGAACACCGAGGGCACGCCCGGTCTCGACTTCCCCGACATCCGCCTCAACATCGCCGGGGCGATCGAGTACCTGAACGAGCACGGTGGCATCGGTGGGCGCCCGATCGAGATCGAGAACTGCACCGTGAACGGTTCGCCCGAGACGTCGCAGGCCTGCGCGCAGGAGCTCACCGGCAAGGGGGTGGAGTTGGTGATGCTGGGCCTCGACCTGTTCCCCGACTACGCGACGTACACGGCGGCCGACGTGCCGGTGGTCGGCGTGCTGCCGATCCTGCCCGGCGACTACAGCGCGGACGCACTCTTCCTCACGGGTGGCAACGCCACGACGATGGCCGCCGCGGCCAATGTCGCGAAGAACCACTTCGGCGCCACGAACGTGGCCATCGTCAGCGCCGACAACGCCGGCGCGAACTCGACCGAGGCATCGCTCACGGCAGCGCTCGACAAGGCCGGCATCGCTCACACGACCGTCAAGGGCGGCGACAACGAGACCGACGCCGGCTTCCAGGGCCTCATGAGAGAAGCCGCATCGGGCGATCCAGACCTGCTCTTCTCGCTGTACTCCGACGCCGGGTGCATCGGCACGATGCGTGGTCGGGCGTCGCTCGGCATCGAGATCCCGGTGATCACCACCGGGATCTGCAGCGGCGCCGAGGTGATCGAGCAGGTTGGCGACGACGCCGTCGGTTGGAACTTCATCGGCGTGTCGACCCAGCAGGAGACACCGGAGCTGGCCATCCTGCAGGACATCATGGGTCCGGTGCTCGGCGTCGAGCCGAGCGAGGTCGACTCGACCGCCCTCGGCCTCGGAGGTCTGGGACTGTTCCTGATCATGTCGATCGCCTCGTACGGCAACCAGATGGCCGACGCTGGTCTCGAGGTCACGGGGCAGGGCATCTACGAGTTCCTCGGTTCGACCGACGGGCTCACGCTGTGGCCGTCCGGCGCCCCGATCGACTGCGGCGCGGCAGCCGCGTATCCGACGATCTGCTCGTTCACCTTCCCCTTCGCCGAATACGTCGAGGGTGGCCAGGTGCTCACGATCGAAGGCCTCGATGCCGTGTCGTCCGTCGAGTACCTGCCGTGACCCTCGACGCATCCTGCTGACGATCGCCCAGCACGCCCAGCACGCCCAGCACGCCCAGCACGCCCAGCGATGATCGATTACCTCTACTACCTCCTCCTCGGCACCGGGGCCGGCGCGATCATCGCCGCGCTCGGCCTCGGCCTGGTCATCACCTACCAGGGATCGGGGGTGGTCAACTTCGCCCACGGCGCGATGGCCACGTGGGTGGTCTACGTCTACGCCGACCTCCGCCGGGGCGCGTACCCGTTGCCGATCCCTGGCCTACCCGCCAGGTACCACTTCGGTGGCTCGATGGCCGACGACGTCGGGTTCCGGTGGGCGTTGACGCTGTCGTTGCTCACGGCGGTCGTCCTCGGCGCGCTCGTCTACCTGCTGGTGTTCAGGCCGCTCCGGCAGGCACCCGCGCTGGCGAAGATCGTCGCGAGCGTGGGCCTGGTGATCATCTTCACCTCGCTCGTCGACCGACGCTTCTCCGACAGCACGAGCCTGCGGGTCGACCCGATCCTGCCCCGCGAGCCCGTCACGATCACCGACGATCTCACCATTCCCCGCGACGGCCTGTGGCTGATGGCGGTGGTGATCGTGATCGGCATCGTGCTGTGGGCGATGTCCCGGTACTCGCGGGTCGGCCTGGTCACTCGTGCGGCGGCGGAGAACGAGAAGGGCGCGATCCTGCTCGGCTATTCGCCGGATCGTCTCGCCGCGCTCAGCTTCGTCGTCGCGTCACTCGTCAGCGGGCTGGTGGCGATCCTCGCCGCGCCGATGATCCAGCTGGGGTCGGGGCTGTTCACCTTCGGCTTCCTGATCCCAGCCCTCGGCGCGGCACTGATCGGCAGCTTCCGACACGTCGGCCCCACCGTGGCGACCGGGCTCGCGATCGGCATGGTGCAACAGACCTTCGTCAAGATGCAGGGCGACATCAGTTGGTTCCCCGACTACGGCGCCCGGGAGGGCCTGCCGTTCCTGATCATCATCGTGGCGATGGTGGCGTTGGGCGAACGGCTCCCCGAACGAGGTGCGGTCGACATGTGGCGGCTGCCCACCGTCCCGCCGGCGCGAGTGACGCCGGTGTCCGTCGGCGTGCCGGTCGTCGCGGCCGTCACTGGTCTGCTGTTGTTCGGGCCGTTGTGGCGCGGTGCGATCATGACCACGGTGATCATGGTCGTCATGGCCCTGTCGTTCGTGATCCTCACGGGCTTTGCGGGACAGACGTCGCTCGCCCAGATGGCGTTCGCCGGCGTGGCGGGGTTCTCGCTGTCGAAGATGGCGATGGCGTGGGACATCCCCTTTCCGCTCGCGCCGATCGGCGCCACCCTCGTCGCCACCGCGTTCGGCGCGCTCACCGGGCTCCCGGCACTCCGCCTCCGCGGCACGAACCTCGCGATCGTCACGCTGGCGGGCGGCGTCGCGATCACCGAGTTCGTGTTCAAGAACCCGAGATTCGTCGGCGACACCAGCACTGGCGGTGCGAAGGTCCCGAATCCGGAACTGTTCGGTTGGGACTTCGGTCTGGTCCTCGGCGACAAGTCGTCGCGGCCGGTCTTCGGCCTCTTCCTGGTCGTCGTCGCGCTGGTCCT
>JBILUM010000541.1:0-2889 GCA_044370995.1 Ilumatobacteraceae bacterium
CATGTGGGTGTGGAGATCGAGCGCAAGTTCCTCGTCGTCGGTGACGCCTGGCGTGACGGTGCGGTGGCGAGCCGGATCCGCCAGGCATACCTCGTCCGCGGACCGGGTCGATCGGTGCGCATCCGCGACGAGGACGGCCGGATCACCCTGACCATCAAGGGTCCCGGTTCCGGGCTCGACGGCATGACCCGTGACGAGTTCGAGTACGAGCTGCCCGCCGCCGACGCCGACGGGATCTTCGCCCTCTGCGAACCAGGCACGATCGACAAGACGCGCCATCGCATCGACGTCGCCGGCCGGACGTGGGAGGTCGACGAGTTCCACGGCTCCCTCGCGCCGCTCGTCGTGGCCGAGGTCGAGCTCGACGACCCTGCCGCCACGGTCGTCCTGCCACCCTGGGCAGGCCAGGAGGTCACGGGCGACCCGTCCTACAGCAACGGGGCGCTCAGCCGCCGGGCCTGATCACCGGGCCTGACGGGCCGGGGTTCGAGACCTCAGGTGAGGTTCTTGGCGAGGCGGAGCCCGGCGAGCTGATCGGGCGCGGTGAGACCCTTCATCGCCACCTCGAAGTCGGGGAGTTCGTACACCTCACCGTCATCGGTGATCATGATGAAACGGTCGAACTTCTCGAGGAAGGTGCGGTCGTGGCTGACGGCGACGACCGTGCCCTCGAACCCGTCGAGCGCCTGCTCGAGCGCCTCCGACGACTCGACGTCGAGGTTGTCGGTCGGCTCGTCGAGCAGCAACACGTTGTGGCCCTCGAGCTCGAGACAGAGGATCTCGAGCCGCGCCTTCTGACCGCCCGACAGGGTCTGGAACTCCTGACGGGCGTTGGTGCGCAGGCCGTACCGGGCCAGCGCCTTCATCGACTTCTCGTCGTCGAACACACGGTCGCGCACGATCTCGAAGCACTGGCGACCCAGGAAGTCGGGACGGTCGTTGATCTGGTTGAACATCCCGATCGAGGTGCGCGGGCCATAGGTGATCTGCCCGTGATCGGGTGTCGACGTGCCGGCGAGGGCCGACAACAGATGGGTCTTGCCCGTGCCGTTCGGCCCGATGAGGCCGAGTCGCTCGCCGTGGTGGACCTCGTCGGAGAACGGCAGGAACAGATCGCCGATCGCCACCTGCTCGAGCTTGGCCACACGACGCGCTGCATCGGCCCCACGGAGACGGACGTGGATCTGCTGATCGGGCACCGGCGGAGGCGGCGGACCCGCGGCGACGAACTTCTCCCAACGGGTCTCCGCGGCGTTCGCCTTCGTGGCGTTCTTGAAGTTCTGCGCGGCGCGCTGCTTCATGATCTTCATGTGCTGGAACAGTCGGCGCTCCTCGTCGTTCCAACGCTTGAGCTCGTCGCCCAACAGGTCCTGACGCTTCTGGCGCGCCTCGGGGAACGTGGCGTACGACCCGCCGTGCACCCAGCAGCCCGAGCCCTCGATGACCACGATCTTGGTCGACACCCGCTCGAGCAGGGTGCGGTCGTGGCTCACCATCAGGATCGTCGAGCGACACGCCTTGATCTGCTCCTCGAGCCACCCGCGGGTGGGGATGTCGAGGTAGTTGTCGGGCTCGTCGAGCAGCAGCACGTCGGCGCCCGAGGTGAGCAGCAGATCGAGCACCATCCGCTTGCGCTCGCCGCCCGACAGTTCGCGCACGAGGCGGGTCGAGAAGTCCTCGATCGGCGTCTTCACGCTGCGCTGTGCGGCCGCGGCCCACTTGGCCTCGAGTTCGTAGCCGCCGTGATCGCCCCAGTCGGCCAGCGCCTCGGCGTAGCCCATCCCGTCGTCGGTGCCGTCGGCGAGCGCCCGCTCGGCGGCCACCAACGCCTTGCCGCTGGTGCGCAACAGCGGCGGGGCCACCTCGAGCAGCATCTCGCGCAGCGTGTCGGTGGGGCGAGCCATGCCGACGTCCTGGGTCATCGTGAGCATCGAGCCGCCGACGGCGAACTCGCCCTCGTCGGCCTCGAGCACGCCGCCCAGGATGCGCAGGATGGTGCTCTTGCCCACGCCGTTGGCACCGACGATCGCCGCGTGCTCGCCCGGGGCGACGCCGAAGCTGACGTCGAAGAACAACTGGTCGGCGCCCGGCGGGGCGTAGGCGAGTTCGGACACCACGATGCTGCTCACGGACGTCGAGTCTGGCGGCAGTCGGCCTCAGTTCCGCAGTGGATTCCGCAGTGGATTCCGCTGCGGGTTCACGAGGTCACGGATCGAATCGACGGCTGCGCCCGCCCCGCCCCAGCCGCGCCGTGCGGCTCGGTCGGTGTCAGCCGTTGGTGGGGCCGATGACCTGTTCGCCGAACTGGTCGAGGCGGTCGAGACCGCCAGGGCCGGCGTAGAAGAACGCCGGCAGCATCACGCGACCGACCCCGAGCTCGATCATCTGCTCGACGCCCCTCGCGGGGTCACCCAGGTTGGTGAACATCGCGTTGATCTCGATGCTGGCCGGATCTCGCCCTTCACGCTCGGCCGCTTCGTGCACCCGCGCGATCAGCGCTGCCAACCGCTCGGGATCACCCTCGCCGGGGAAGTAGCCATCGGCGAGCCGAGCCGCCCGACGAATCGCGACGTCGGTGTCGCCACCGACCAGGATCGGTATCGACCCGTTCACCGGACGAGGGCTGCACGTGACCGGGGGGAAGTCGACGAACTCGCCGTGGAACTCGGCGTGCGGGCCGGCCCACAGCGCGCGCATCGCTTCGACGTACTCGTCGTTGCGCGCACCGCGCCGTTCCCACGGCACACCGAGCGCGTCGAACTCCTCCTTCATCCACCCGACGCCGAGGCCGAGCTCGACCTTGCCGCCGCTCAACCGATCGAGCGTGGCGAGTTCCTTGGCCAGGATGAGCGGGTTGCGCTGCGGAACGATGAGGATGCACGTGCCGAG
>JBILUM010000543.1:0-2877 GCA_044370995.1 Ilumatobacteraceae bacterium
CATCGAGCTCCCGCTCGAGCTGAAGGGCTGGGACAAGGCCAAGCGTCGCGCCCGCGCGCTCGAGATGCTCGAGCTGGTGAAGCTCGGCGACTTCGCCGGCCACATGCCGTGGCAGCTGTCGGGCGGTATGCAGCAGCGTGTGGCGATCGCCCGGGCGCTCGCTGCGCACCCGCCGCTGCTGTTGATGGACGAGCCGTTCGGCGCGCTCGACGAGATGACCCGCGAGCACATGCAGGCCGAGCTGCTGCAGATCTGTGCCCGCACGTCGACGACCGTCGTCTTCGTCACCCACAGCATCCCCGAGGCCGTGTACCTGTCGAACCGTGTGGTCGTCATGTCGCCCCGGCCCGGTCGCATCACCGAGATCATCGACGTCGACCTGGGTGCCGACCGCG
This sequence comes from Ilumatobacteraceae bacterium, assembly GCA_044370995.1. Lineage (GTDB taxonomy): Bacteria > Actinomycetota > Acidimicrobiia > Acidimicrobiales > Ilumatobacteraceae > VFMC01. The sequence goes on from JBILUM010000543.1 coordinate 396, forward strand.
ACGAGGACACCCGCGAGGCCACCGAGTTCTACGGCCGCATCACCGCAGTTCGCGAGGCACTGCGCGGCATCGAGATGGGCGCCGGCCCGCGGGGCATCGAGGACCGATGAGCGAACGCGTCTCGGTCGCACCGGGCATGCGCGTGACGAACGTCGCCCAGGTGGTGCTCCCGCCAGTGGTGTTCGGCGTGCTGTTCTTCGGCCTGTGGGAACTGCTCGTCGCCGCGTTCGACATCAAGCCGTACTTCCTCGTACCGCCCTCGGACATCTTCGGTCGGTTCCTCGACAACATCGATCTGATCTGGGCCGCGATGCGTGTCTCCGGTGCCAATGCGCTGATCGGCCTGCTCGTGGGGGCGATCCTGGGCGTAGCGATGTCGTTCGTGCTCCTGCGCTTCAGACTGCTCGACGAGATCGTCACCCCGCTGTCGATCGCGCTGAACGCCGTGCCGATCTTCGTGCTGGTGGCCGTGTTCAACAACATGTTCGCGATCACCAGTGAGGTGCCGCGGCGGCTGATGGTCACCCTGGTCGTCTACTTCGTCGTGCTCGTGAACGTCGCTCGCGGCCTGCGCCAGGTCGACGGCACCCACGTCGAGTTGATGCGGTCGTACGCGGCGAGCGACTGGACGGTGTTGCGCCTGGTGCGGGTGCCGAACGCCATCCCGTACTTCTTCACGGCGCTCAAGATCGCGGCGCCGCTCGCCGTCATCACGGCCTTCGTGTCCGAGTACTTCGGCGGTTCGCAGAACGGCCTCGGCAACAAGATCACCTCCAACCTGGCGACCTCGAAGAAGGCAGAAGGATGGGCATACGTCGGCGGCGCCTGCCTGCTCGGCCTCGCCTTCTACGTCATCGCCGTGCTGTTGGAGCTCGCCGTCACCCCGCGCGGGGCCGGCAGGAGTGCAGAACGCGGTCGGGAGGGCGCATGAGCGCCATCCGACCCACCAGACCGCAGCGGCAACCCGCCGTTGTCGGGGGAGGAGAAGAAGAATGAAGCGTACGACCAGAGGAGCACTCGTCTCGATGCTCGCCCTGTCGCTCGTGGCCGCAGCCTGCGGCTCCGACGACGAGGAGTCGACGAGCACCGAGGCTCCCGCCGCTACGGAAGCGGAGACCGAGGCGACCGAAGCGCCGGCAGCCACCGAGGCTCCCGCCGCCACCGAGGCACCGGCAGCGACCGAAGCGCCGGCAGCCGGCGAGTGCACCGAGCCGACCGAGGTGAAGCTGCAGATGCAGTGGGTCACCCAGGCCCAGTTCGCCGGCTACTACGCAGCCGCCGACCAGGGCTTCTACGCCGACCAGTGCCTCGAGGTGACCATCCTCGAGGGTGCGGTCGACATCACCCCGCAGGACGTGCTCGCCAACGGCGAGTCCGACTTCGCGATCGCGTGGGTGCCCAAGGCCCTCGCCAGCCGCGAGGGTGGCGCCGACATCGTCAACATCGCCCAGGTGTATCAGCGCTCGGGCACCCTGCAGGTGTCGTTCAAGGACAAGGGCATCACCAGCCCTGCCGACTTCGCCGGCAGGACGATCGGCAACTGGGGCTTCGGCAACGAGTTCGAGGTGTTCGCGGCGATGACCGCTGCCGGTCTCGACCCGGCCACCGACGTCACCAACGTCCAGCAGCAGTTCGACATGGTCGCTCTGCTCGCCGGCGACATCGATGCTGCAGAGGCCATGACCTACAACGAGTACGCACAGGTGCTCGAGGCCGTGAACCCCGACACCGGTGAGCTCTACACGCCGGAGGACTTCAACGTCATCAGCTACGAGGAAGAGGGCGTCGGCATGCTGCAGGACGCCATCTGGGCCGACGGCACCCGCCTCGACGACCCGGAGTACAAGGACACCGCCATCCGCTTCGTCGCTGCGTCGCTGCAGGGCTGGGCCTACTGCCGTGACAACGTGCAGGCATGCGCCGACATCGTGCTCGCCCAGAGCCCGATCCTCGGTGCGTCGCACCAGCTGTGGCAGATGAACGAGGTCAACAAGCTGATCTGGCCGGCGGCCAGCGGCGTCGGCTACATCGATCAGGCCGCGTGGGACCGCACGGTCGAGATCGCGTCGGGCACGAAGAACCTCGACGGTGCCACGGTGCTCACCGAGCCCGTCGACGAGGGCGCGTTCACGAACGAGATCATCGAGGCCGCATACGCGATCCTCGAAGGCCTCGGCGTTGAGTTGACCGGTGACGGGTTCGCGCCCATCGAGGTCACGTTGAACGAGGGCGGCGCCTGATCCGAACGGATCGCCGCTGACGTGACGAGAACAGAGGGCGGGTCGTTCCGGCGACCCGCCCTCTGTCGCGTCTGGGCTCAGGCGATGGCGGTGCCGAAGAGGGCGCCGATGCCGTAGGTGACGGCCGACGCCGCCACCACGATCACGAGCTGGCGCAGTGCGCCGCGCACGACGGGACGTTCCGCCGAACGGCTCACCCACGCCCCGACGGCGACGCTCGCGGCAACGGTGGTGGCGACGCT
>JBILUM010000544.1:0-2872 GCA_044370995.1 Ilumatobacteraceae bacterium
GCGACGTGACGACGGCGCTCAGGCGGCGGTGGCCGCGGAAGTATGGACCATGTCGAGGAACATCGCGTGCACGCGACGATCGCTCGTGAGTTCGGGGTGGAACGAGGCGACCAGCACGCGCCCCTGCCGGGCGAGCACCGGCACACCGTCGAGGCTGGCCAGCACCTCGACGTCGTCGCCCGTGCGTTCGACCTTCGGCGCTCGGATGAACACGACGTGGAACGTGTCGTCGAGACCGGCGACGACGACGTCGGCCTCGAAGCTGTCGACCTGGCGGCCGTAGCCGTTGCGCCGGACCGACAGATCGATCACGCCGAAGCTGCGTTGATCGGGCCGACCGTCGAGCACCTCGTCGGCGAGCAGGATCATGCCGGCGCACGTGCCGAACACCGGCATACCCGCCGCCAGTCGGACCGCCAGCGGATCGAACAGTCCGGCGGTGTCGAGCAGCCGCGACATCGTGGTGCTCTCGCCCCCCGGCATCACGAGTGCATCGACCGCGGCGAGGTCGGCCGGCGTGCGCACCTGTCGGGTGACGGCGCCGAGCTGCTCGAGCATGCGCTGGTGCGCGCCGAACGCACCCTGGAGCGCGAGGACCCCGACCGTGGGCGGGGCGGCGGCGTCAGACGTGCTGGACGAACCGGGCGCGTCGGGGCGCGACGAAGCAGTCGAGCGAGGGTCCACCTGGGGGCCGCTCCCCTGCCGAGCTCGTCACGATCGGCTCACCAACCGCGCTCTGCGTACCGCTGGTTGATCTCGTCCATGCCGATGCCGGTCATCGGCGCACCGAGACCGCGGCTGACCTTGGCGAGGATGTGCGGATCACGGAAGTGCGTGGTGGCCTCGACGATCGCCTTTGCACGCGGCATCGGGTCATCGCTCTTGAAGATGCCCGAGCCGACGAACACGGCCTCGGCACCGAGCTGCATCGCGAGCGCGGCGTCGGCCGGGGTGGCGATGCCACCGGCGCAGAACAGCGGCACGGGCAGCCAGCCGGTCTCGGCGATCTCCTGCACGAGCGGCAGCGGGGCCTGCAGCTGCTTGGCCCATTGGAACAGCTCGGCCTGGTCGGCCTGGGTGATCTTGCGGATGTCGCCGATGATGTTGCGCAGGTGGCGCACGGCTTCGACGATGTTGCCGGTGCCGGCCTCGCCCTTCGAGCGGATCATGCACGCGCCCTCGCTGATGCGGCGCAGCGCCTCGCCGAGATTGGTGGCGCCGCACACGAACGGAACGGTGAACGCGAACTTGTCGATGTGGTGGGTCTCGTCGGCCGGGGTGAGCACCTCGCTCTCGTCGATGTAGTCGACGCCCAGGGCCTCGAGGATCTGCGCCTCGACGAAGTGACCGATGCGGGCCTTGGCCATCACCGGGATGGTGACCGCGGCCTTGATGCCCTCGATCATCTCCGGATCGCTCATGCGGGCCACGCCGCCGTCGCGACGGATGTCGGCCGGCACGCGCTCCAGCGCCATGACGGCGCATGCACCGGAGTCCTCGGCGATCTTCGCCTGATCGGGGGTGACGACGTCCATGATGACGCCACCCTTCATCATCTCGGCCAGACCACGCTTGACGCGGTACGTGCCCTTTGATCCGGCGGGTGAGGAATCGGACGAGGTCGAACTCATGGCCGACATCGTATCCGGGCGGGCTCTGGCGACCCACAGCCGATCACCCGCTCATGATGGTGCCACCGGTAACAGGACGGCGTCACCGGCCGAGGGCCGTGGGGATCAGGTCAGCGGGACGGTGTTGCCCCCGCGGGGCAACTCGACCCACGTGCGGCCCGGGGTGAGCGCGATGACCGAGCCGTTCTCGTCGGCGAGGGCGAACGTCGCCGTGCGGTCGTCGCGGGTCCACGTGCCGGTGATCAGCACGCCGCCGGTGAAGACGTAGGCCGTGCCCGTCCCGATGGTCTGGGCCTCGGGGCTGCGGGAGTCGGCGGGGCTCGGTCGGTAGTCGACCTCGAGCACGACGACGTTGACCGCGTTCACCTGACCGAAGTCGGTCTCGTGCGCCTTGCCGTCCTGCTCGCGCAGGTAGGTCGCCGTCTCGGTGTCCCAGGTCCAGGTGACGTCGACGCCGTCCATCTCGAGTTCGACGCCGGTCGACGTCTCACCGTTGAACGCCTCGTCGGGTTCGCGATAGGTGAACTGCTGGGCCGGCGGCGGATTGAAGATCGGCGTGAACGCCTCGTAGAACTCGCCGGCGTCGCCGTACAGCGTGTGCTCGGAGTCCTCGTTGCCGCGACGGTCACGGAAGAACCCGGTGTTGCGGGTGGTGGTGGGGCTCAGGCTGATGAGGTCGCTGTCGTTGATCGCCCGGGTGACGTTGGGGTTGCCACCACTCCACACGAACAGCGGTTGGGTGAACGAACCCAGCAGGTCGACGTCCTGGGTACGACCGGACCGGATGGGGCCGACCTTGGCCGGCGCGTTCGTGTGGAACACGGCGGCGAACCGGGTGAGGTTCTCGACGTTCTCCTCGAACACGATGTCGGCGCCGTTGAGGCCGAACTGGGGCCGCGCCTGTGGGTGGTTGTCGATCTTGACGACCATCGCCGGACGGGCCGCCACGATCTCGTCGTCGACCGGCAGGCCGGTGAGCGGCATGACGGGACCGGCCTCGGCCTCGGCCTCGACCTCGGTGGTCTCGGTCGACTCGGCCTCGGTGGTCGCCGGCACGGTGGCCTCGGTGGTGGTGACGGCCTCGGTGGTCTCAGGGACCGGAGCGGCCGAGGTGGTCGGGGCGGCCTCGTCGCCGCCACCGCCGCACGCGGCGAGCACGAGAGCGGCGAACAGGAAACCGGCGCCGAGACGGGTGCGGGTGCGGGTGCGGGTGGTGCGGCGGGTACTGGTGGTGCGGGTGT
>JBILUM010000196.1:0-5545 GCA_044370995.1 Ilumatobacteraceae bacterium
ATGACGACGATGACGACGATGACGACTCGGCCATGACGGGGCCTCCTTCGGGCGCCGACGCGCCCGGCGACCACCGGACACGGGACGTCCCTCCCGTCGGCAGTCTGCCGCGACGCGGCGCACCTGGCGCCGTGGAGACGGACCTTTCGCACGGCCCAGGTGCGGCATTCGTCACGCTCCGTGTCCGACATCCCGCGATCCGTCGGGGCGGCCCGGTATTTTCGAGTGCATGACCGACCTCCCCCCGCCGCCTCCCGGGCAGCCGCCGGCGTGGCAGCCACCGGCCGGCCCCCCGCCATCGGTCGCTCCCTCGGCATCGCCCGCATCCGAGTCGCCGGCCGAGGCCGCGCCGTTCCGCCCGTACCTGCCCGATCCACGGGCACCGAAGCCCGCCGCCCCAGCGGCCATCCCTGCGGCTCCTCCAGCGCCCGCCCCGCCATCGCCGGTCGCCCCGCCCGACACCGACACGGCCGTGCCGCAGATGCCGGCGATCCAGCCGATCCAGCCGATCCAGCCGATGCCGCCGATCCAGCAGATCCAGCCGATCCAGCAGATCCAGCCGATGCCGGCGGTGCCGCCGATCCAGCCGATGCCGGCGGCGACCTGGGCGCCCGGACCGGGAGCACCGCCGCTGCCCGACCCCGCCGCCACGTCGCGCTCGCGTCTGCCGGCCGTCTTCGGCGCGGTCGTCGCGCTCGCGATCGGCGCCGGCGCGGTGCTCTGGATCACCAGCGGCGCCGAGAGCGACGACAACAGCGACCGATCGGATGCCACGGCGACCACCGCAGCTGACGAGCCGGCCGACACCGCCGCCGCCAGCACGACGCCGCCCGAACCCACACCGGCACCCGCTGCGACGGTTCCGGCGGTCGTCCTGCCCACCGTGGCACCGACCACGCCGCCCGAACAGACCCCACCAGCTCCGTTGCTGCCCGTGTTGCCGGCCCCGCCGGCGCCGGCTGGTGCCCTGCCCTACACCGATCCCGCCGGTTGGTCGATCGCCGTCGACCCTGCGTGGGAGTTCAGCCAGTCGGAGGACTTCATCGGCTGGTTCACCGGCACGGGCACCGAGGGCTTCGCCGACAACGTGAACGTCACGCTCGAGGATCTGCCCGGGCCGATGACCCTCGACGACTACATCGGGGCCGCGAAGGGTTTCATCGCCACGTCGGCCGCCGATGTCTCGATCGTCGACGAACGGCGGTTCGCCGGCGCCGACGGTGTCGAGGTCCACGTGATCACGTGGTCGGGATCGGTCGGCGGCGGCCAGCCGCTCGCGTTCGTCCAGGCGATGACGGTCACCTCGAGCCGCGCCTACGTGGCGACGTTCACCTCGCAGCAGGCCCGGATGGTCGACCTCGCCACGACCATCGGCCCGTACCTGCTCACCGTCCGCGGTGCCTGACCCGGATCCGACCTCGCACGAAGGGAGCCCACGCGCGAACATGTCCGTGTGCGCCGTCGGCGGGACCGCGCAGCAGAGTTGCACGTGAGGAGACGGACATGTCCGCAATCGGTGGTATCGCGGTGGTGCAGTCGTGATGGCGGCAACGGACGTGGTCGAGTACTCCGAGTCGACGGTGACCCTCGTGGTTGCGGTCGCGGCGTTCACCGTCGTCGGCCTCATGTGGATGGCGACGACGTTCGGCCGGAACGGGATCGGCCTGCGTCGGCAACTGCGCGCCGAGTCCGAGTCGGACCTGGAGATGGAGTCGGACGCCGCCGATCAGTAGCCGACCTCCCACAGGGTGAGACCCTGTGGTGGGGCGACCTGGCCAGCGGCCACGCGTTCTCGCCGCAGCAGGATGCTGCGCATCTCACCGGCATGGAACTTGCCGGCGCCGACGTCGACCATCGTGCCGACCAGCGATCGCACCATCTGGTGGCAGAACGCGTTGGCTCGGATCTCGAACCGCAGCAGCGGCCCGTAGTCGCTGTCGACCTCGCGCCACTGGGCGAGGTGCACTCGGCGGCGCAGCGACGGCACCGGCTGGTCGGCGCGAACCTTGGGCACCCGACAGAACGAACCGAAATCGTGTTCGCCGATGATGGGGTCGCAGGCCAGCTGCATCGCCCACAACTCCAGCGGTGCGGCTACGTGCCAGGTGGTGGCGGCGAGGGCCGGCACCGGCGTGGGGGCGTTCAGGACGTGGTAGCGGTAGTGGCGGTAGGTGGCGGAGAACCGTGCGCTGAACTCGGGATCACTGCTCCAGTCGGCCGAGCGCACCACGATCGACGGACCGCACATGCGAGTGAGCCGGTGCGCCAACCGATCGAGCTCGATCGTGGCCGGCAGATCGACGCTGACGACCTGCCCCCAGGCATGCACACCGGCGTCGGTACGTCCGGCGCCGACTGGCTCCGTCGGCATCTGGGCGATCCGCTCGAGCGCGGCGCGCAGATCGCCCATGACGGTGCGCTGACCGGCCGCCTCGGCGAAGCCGTGGAACGGCGCACCGTCGTAGGCGACGAGCAGGCGGGCACGCCGGAGCTCCGGTGGCGGCGTCGAAGGCCCTGCCGGGGCCGCGACCGGGACGTCGAAGGACAGTTGGCCGGCGGTCGACGGGTCGGCCCCCCGGCCGTCATCGGCGGACCCGACGCTCATCGAACGCCCGTCCCGGGAACGACACGAGCCCGCCGCAGTGCGGCGGGCTCGGACAGGTTCATGGTGTGGCGTTCGCTGGCTGTGGTGAGCCTGACCATCGTGGCCATCGCGGCTGACCCTCAGTTGCCGACCGTCAGCGGCGGTCGAGGCATCGTCGGATCGGCCGTCAGGTCGATTCAGACGAGTTCGATGCGAGCCATCTGGGCATTGTCGCCCTGGCGCGGGCCCAGCTTCAGGATGCGCAGGTAGCCACCGTTGCGGTCCATGTAGCGCGGGGCGACGTCGCCGACGAGCTTGGCCGTCATCTCCTTGTCGCCCAGGTAGCCCTGGATCTGGCGGATGCGGTGGATGCGCAGCGGCTCACCCTCCTGGGCCTTCTTGGCCTTGGTGATCAGCTTCTCGGCGATCGGGCGCAGGGCCTTGGCCTTGGCCTCGGTGGTGACGATGCCCTCGGCGGCGAACAGCGACGCAGCGAGGTTGGCCATCATCAGGCGCTGGTGGGCGGCGCTGTGGCCGAAGTTGCGTGCTTTGCGGGGTGTTGCCGGCATGGTGATTCAGTTCCTGTGAACGTTCGCTGGTATCGCTGGTGTGATCGGGTGAGCTGCGCTCAGCCCCGGAGGCTGAGGCCGCGCTCGTCGAGCTTCTGCTTGACCTCGTCGAGGCTCTTCTGGCCGAAGTTCGTGATGTTGAGCAGGTCGTCCTCGGTCTTGGTGAGCAGTTCGCCGACCGAGTTGATCTGGGCCCGCTTGAGGCAGTTGCGGGGGCGCTCCGACAGGTCGAGGTCCTCGATCGGGAGGTCGAGGTCGGGCGACGTGGCAGCGATGCTGGCCACTTCACCGAGCTCGAGGCCCTGCGGCTCGTCGCTCAGGCTTGCGACGAGGTCGACGAGCGAGCGCAGCGTGGCGCCGGCCGAGGCCAGGGCGTCGCGCGGGGTGATCGAACCGTCGGTCTCGATGTCGAGCACGAGGCGGTCGTAGTTGGTGCTCTGCTCGACGCGGGTGGGCTCCACCGTGAACATCACGCGGCGGACCGGGGAGAAGATCGCGTCGACCGGGATGACACCGATCGTGCGGTTCTGCGCATCGCGGTCGCTCGACAGGTAGCCACGGCCACGGCCGACCGTGAGATCGACGGCCAGGCGGGCCTTGGCGTTCAGCGTCGCGAGGTGCTGGTTCGGGTTGAGGATCTCGATCTCGCTGGGGCACTTGATGTCGGCAGCGGTGATCGTGGCGGGGCCACGGACGTCGAGGCGGACGATGATGTCCTCATCGCTCGTGCTCGTGAGCACGACGTCCTTGACGTTCAAGATGATGTCGGTGACGTCCTCGGAGATGCCCGGGATGGTGTCGAACTCGTGCAGCGCGTCGTCGAAGCGCACGGCCGTGATGGCCGCACCGGGGATGCTGGAGAGCAGCACGCGGCGCAGCGAGTTGCCGATGGTGTGGCCGAAGCCGGGCTCGAGCGGGCCGACGGCGAAACGCTGGCGGTTGTTCTCCTCCTCGCCGATGGATTCGACGGTGGGGCGCTGGATGACGAGCATGGAAGGACGCCTCCCGCGGGCGGCCCCACGGAGCGAGGTGTTACTTCGAGTAGAGCTCGACGATGAGCGACTCGCGCACGGGCACGTCGATGTGCTCACGCTGCGGGAGTTCGCGCACGGTGACCTGCTTGCCGCCGTCACCGGTCTCGAGCCAACCGACGACGCGACGGTCGAGGGTGTCGAGGTTGTGCTGGACGACGATCATCGCCTGCGCCTTGGGCGACAGCGACACGACGTCACCCTTGCGCACGCGGTACGAGGGGATGTTCACGCGCTTGCCGTTGACCTGGATGAGCCCATGGCTGACGAACTGGCGGGCCTGCGGACGGGTGCTCGCCCAGCCGGCGCGGAAGGCCACGTTGTCGAGGCGCTGCTCGAGCAGACGGAGCAGGTTCTCGCCGGTGGGACCCTGAAGGCGGTTGGCCTCTTCGTACGTGCGACGGAACTGACGCTCGAGCACGCCGTAGATGTACTTCGCCTTCTGCTTCTCCTGGAGCTGCGCCAGGTACTCGCTGCCGGCGTTGCGGCGGCGGGTGCGACCGTGCTGACCCGGGGGGAAGGGGCGACGCTCGAGGGCCTTGCGACCCTTTTCGTTCTCGAAGATGTTGGTGCCGAGGCGGCGCGAGACGCGCACCTTCGGGCCGGTGTAACGAGCCATGATCAGGTCCTCCGACGCTTCGGCTGACGGCAACCGTTGTGCGGCACGGGCGTGACGTCCTTGATGGAGGTCACCTCGATGCCGGTGTTCTGGATGCTGCGTACTGCGGTGTCGCGGCCCGAGCCCGGACCCTTCACCTGGACTTCGACACGGCGCAGGCCGTGCTCGATCGCGGCGCGGGCTGCCTTCTCGGCTGCCATCTGCGCTGCGAACGGGGTGCTCTTGCGCGACCCCTTGAACCCGACGCCACCCGACGACGCCCACGAGATCACGTTGCCCTCGGTGTCGGTGATCGAGACGATGGTGTTGTTGAACGAGCTCTTGATGTGGACGACACCGTTGGTGACGTTCTTGCGCTCGCGCTTGCGGGGGCGGCGACCGCCCGGCTTCGGCTTAGCCATCGTTACTTCCTCACGGCCTTCTTCTTGTTGGCGACGGTCTTCTTCGGGCCCTTGCGGGTGCGAGCGTTGGTGTGGGTGCGCTGACCGCGGACCGGCAGGCCCTTGCGGTGGCGGACGCCCTGGAGGCACCCGATCTCGATCTTGCGCTTGATGTCCTGCGCGACTTCGCGGCGGAGGTCACCTTCGACGGTGATGTGCTCGTCCACCCACACGCGGATCTTGTTCACCTCGTCCTCGGTGAGGTTGCGGACGCGCTGGTTGGGGTCGAGACCCGTGTCCGCGCAGATCTTCTGGGCGGTCGGCTTGCCGATGCCGAAGATGTAGGTGAGCGAGATCTCGAG
>JBILUM010000243.1:0-5023 GCA_044370995.1 Ilumatobacteraceae bacterium
CGCCGGAAATACGTGCCATGGTGCTTGCTTCCTCAGCCTTGACGCTGCTTGTGACGCGGGTTCTCGCAGATCACGCGGACGTTGCCGTGCCGGCGGATGACCTTGCACTTCTCGCAGATTTTCTTCACGCTCGGACGGACCTTCATGGTGACCGGTGCTTTCTTACTTGTATCGATAGGTGATACGACCGCGGGTGAGGTCGTACGGGGTGAGCTCTACCTGGACCTTGTCGCCAGGAAGGATGCGGATGTAGTGCATCCGCATCTTGCCGCTGATGTGCGCCAGCACCTTGTGGCCGTTCTCGAGTTCGACTCGGAACATCGCGTTCGGCAGGGACTCGATGATCGTGCCCTCGAGCACGATGGCGTCGTCTTTCGGCTTGGGCAGAGGGGGCTCCTCACAACTGGCAGGGCGGGCAGGACTTCTCGAGAGATCTCGACACCCGGTCGTCGCTGGCGCACGCGCAAGCCTGACTGGGCCGAGGAGCCATGCTATCGGGCGGAATTCACAACGCCAAGCCCCGTCGCGGAATGGCGAAAACGGCCGATGAGCAGCGTTTCCGCCACGCTGCCGTCACCTCGCACCGACTTCCGAGCCACCCGGGTACCGCACGGAACGGCGTCCGCGCCGCCGCGCGAACCTGGCCGAACCTGGCCGAACCTGGCCACACCCGGCCACGCACGGCCGCACCCGGTCGACGGGAACACCGTAGCAAGGCGCCGCGGCCGGCCGGAGGATGTCCCGGTCGCCACGCACCCTGGGAGATCATCGACCCGTCGTCCACCGATCTTGATTGGTGCAGGTGTTCTTCACGTCGCAGTAGAAGTCGAAGCTCCAGGTGCCGCCTTCGCGACCGACGCCGCTGTGTCGGCTGCCGCCGAACGGGGCGCGCAGGTCGCGCACGAAGAAGCAGTTCACCCAGAGCGTGCCCGCGACGAGCTGTGCCCCCACCCGCTCGGCCCGATCGGGGTCGCCGGTGAACAGCACGCCGGCGAGGCCGAACTCGGTGCCGTTGGCCATCGCCACCGCCTCCTCCTCGGTCGCGAAGGTCTGGAGGGTGAGCACCGGGCCGAACACCTCCTCGGTGAGGATCTCCGAGCCCGACTCGGCGTCGACGAACAGGGTGGGCCGGTAGTAGAGGCCGCTCAGATGCGCCAGATCGTCGTTCGGACCGCCGCCGATGACCGCCCGGGCGCCGTCGGCGAGCGCGCGCTGCACGAAGCCATCGATGCGGTCGACGTGTTCGCGGCTCACGTTGGGGCCGATGTCGGTGGTGAGGTCGCGCGGATCGCCCTGGCGCAGCGAGGAGGCGCGCTCGACGAAGCGGGCGAGGAACTCGTCGCGGATCGAGTCCTGCACGAGCAGGCGAACACCGGCGAGGCAGACCTGGCCGGCGTTGTCGTACTGCTCGACGGCGTTCGCGACGGCCGAGTCCATGTCGGCGTCGGCGAACACGATCATCGGGCTCTTGCCGCCGAGCTCGAAGCTGCACGGGGTGAGGTTGGCCGCAGCCGACCGGGCGATCAGGCGGGCCGTCGGCACGGACCCGGTGAAGCTGATCCGGCTGACGTCGGGGTGACCGGTCAGTGCATCGCCCACCTCCTCGCCGTAGCCCTGCACGACGTTGAACACACCGGCGGGCAACCCGGCCTCGGCGGTGATGTCGGCCAGCAACGACGCGGTGAGCGGCGTCCACTCCGCCGGCTTCAGCACGACCGTGCAGCCCGAGGCGAGCGCTGGCGCGATCTTCCAGGTGGCGAGCATGAGCGGTGCGTTCCAGGGCGTGATGAGCACCGCGACGCCGCTCGGGTCCCAGCTGACGTGGTTGCGGTGGCCGCGGGTCTCGAACTCGGGGTGGTGCAGGTCGTTCACCAGGTAGTCGGCGAAGAACCGGAAGTTGTGCGCCACGCGGGGCATCACGCCGCGGAGGTGGCTGCGCAGCAGGGCGCCGTTGTCGGTGGTCTCGACGATCGCCAACTGCTCGAGGCGCTCCTCCACGAGATCGGCGATGCGGTGGAGCAGACGCGCCCGCTCGGCCGGCGGCGTCGCCGCCCAGGCCGGGAAAGCCGTCTTGGCCGCAGCGACCGCGGCCGCCGCCTCGGCGGGACCGCCGCGCGAGATCGATGCGATCACCTGCTCGTCGATCGGGGAGACGTCGTCGAACCGTTCCGGCGACGCCACCCGTCGTCCGCCGATCCAGTGGTCGCCCGACACCTCCACACCGGCGACGGTGTTCATGTGCAGGGTGGTGCTGGACATGGGGAGCCTCCTGGGGGCCGGCGGGAGCACCGGCAGCGCCGGTCGCTGGCATGCGGGTCCGGAAGTCGTTCGGGACCGAACGATAGTGTCTCGCACCGTGCCGGGCGCCTTCTCCAGTGACGACGACGTCCAGATGCGCCAGGCCGAGCGCGATGTCACGCACGCGTTCGAAGGGCAGGCGTTCGACTTCGCCGCACTGCTCGCCGTGAGCAACGTGTTCCGGGCAGCGACCGCGGTGCGCAACCACATGGAGCGCGAGGTGCTGAGCCCGCACCAGCTGAGCTGGAGTGCGTTCGTCGTACTGTTCGTGCTGCGCGTGTGGGGCAAGCAGGAGTCGCATCAGCTGGCCCGCGAGGCCGGCATCACCGGTGGCACGCTCACCGGCGTGCTCACCACGCTCGAGCGTCGTGGCTTCGCCAAGCGGGCCGCACACCCGACCGACGGGCGTCGGGTGATCGTGAGTCCGACGCCGAAGGGACGCCGCACGGTCGACCAGATCATGCCGGTCTTCAACCACCACGAGGCACTCGTCACGGCCGACCTCTCGCCCGCCGACCGCCGCGAGCTCGCCCGCCTGCTGCGCACGGTCCTCCGCACGCTGGACACCGACGGTCAGGACGTCGACTAGGATTTCGTTTGGATCCAAACGACCTTGGATCGGCAACCCGGAGCAAGACCGGAACGAGATCGGAGACCGCACATGGGTGAGATCGTCGGAGCGGCCGTCGTGTCGCACGTCCCCCCGATCGTGATGGGCGACGAGGTACGCGCCGAGCTCTACGGCGCCGAGGGCACGACCCTGGTCGAGGGCCTCCACCGCCTGCGCCGCGAGAAGATCGACCGGCTCGAGATCGACACCGTGATCGTGTTCGACTCGCACTGGTTCTCCACGGTCGAGCACATCCTCACGGCCCACGAGCGCCGCGAGGGGATGTTCACCAGCTCCGAGCTGCCGCGCGGCATGAGCGGTCATCACTACGACATGCCGGGCGACCCCGAGCTGGCCATCCGGTACGAGGCGATCAGCAACATCCGCGACGACACCCGCGCCCTCGCGTGCGCCGACCCGTACCTGCCCGTGCACTACCCGACGACCAACCTGCTGCCGTTCCTGCAGCGCGGCGACGAGGCGTGGCTCAGCATGAGCATCTGCCAGACGGGCACGCCGCAGGACTGGCTGCTCGCGGGCGAGTTGCTCGGGCAGGCGATCCGCGAGCTCGACCGCAAGGCCGTCCTCCTCGCGTCGGGCGGTCTGTCGCACCGCTTCTGGCCGATGCGCGAGTTCGCCGACCACGAGGCCGCCGGGCTCGAGCACATCCGCACGCCCGAGGCCCGCGCGGCCGACGAACGGGTCCTGGCATGGATGCAGGCCGGCGACCACGCCGCGATCCTCGACTTCTGGCCGGAGTACCGCCAGCACGCCCCCGAGGCGTTCTTCGCCCACTACCTGATGATGGTGGGGGCGCTCGGCGGCCGTGGCTGTACCGCCCGCGGCGAGCTGTTCTCCGCCTACGAGTCGTCGGCGGGCACCGGTCAGGTGCACGTCTGGTTCGACGGCCCCTTCTCGCGCTGACCGGATCGGCTAAGCATCCGGTCATGCGATTCGCGAACCTCCAGGGCCGTGCCGTGATCGTCGTCACCGACGCCGACGGGGTCGACCGTGCCGTCGACATCGAGCGTGCGAGCGACGGACGGCTGTCGGGTCATCCATCGGTCTATGTCGCCAACCACCCGTTGCTCGAGGACGTCGCCGACGGCGTGTCGGCCGGTGCGTGGCCGGTGCTCGACCCGGCGCTGCTCGGTGCACCGGTGCCCAACCCGCCGAAGGGCCTGGGCGTCGGGCTGAACTACCGCACCCATGCGATCGAATCGGGCCGCGAGTTCCCGACCGAGCCGCACCTGTTCGGCAAGACCAACAACTGTGTCGCCGGTCCGTTCGACGACGTCATCGCCCCCGCCGGCCGCCACGAGATCGACTACGAGGCCGAGGTCGTGATCGCGTTCGGCCGCACCTGCAAGGGCGCAACCGAAGCCGACGCGTGGAGCTACATCGCAGGCGTCACTGCGGGACAGGACATCTCCGACCGGGGCGAGCAGTTCCGACTGCCGATCAAGCAGTTCACGATCGCGAAGAGCTACGACACGTTCGGGCCCACCGGGCCGTTCCTCGTCACGCCGGACGAACTCGCCGACAAGGACGCGCTCGAGCTCACCGGCATCGTGAGCGGCGAGGTGATGCAGCAGGCCAACACCAGCGATCTGATCTTCTCGATCCCGGCGCTCGTGGTGTGGCTCACGCGGTTCATGACCTTCGGACCGGGCGACCTCGTGTGGACCGGCACACCGGGCGGCGTGGGCGAGGCCCGCACGCCGCAGCGGTTCCTGCTGGACGGCGACGTGATCGAGACGACGGTGTCGGGCGTGGGGACGATGCGCAACCGCGTCGTCGTCCGCTGACCGGCCCCGACGCACCGCTGGAGACGAACGAGCGTGAGGAGACCCCGATGGAGTCCATGAAGGTGGTCAGCGAGGGCGACAAGAACGTCGTGTACGGGGGCAGGTTCACCGGCACCGTGACGCTCGAGATGATGAACTCGACCCCGCCCGAGATCGACGCGAACGTCGACGGGCCCGACACCGCGCTCGTGCACTTCGCCGACGGTGCCGTGACGTTCTGGCACTCCCATCCCGGCGGCCAGCAGCTGTTCGTCGTGAGCGGCGACGCGCGCGTGGGCACCGAGGCCGACGGCGAGGTGGCCCTCGC
>JBILUM010000545.1:0-2861 GCA_044370995.1 Ilumatobacteraceae bacterium
GGTCGGTGCCGAGGTCGTGGTAGCGCCAGGTGGCGGCGGTCGCGACGGCGGTGACCGCGACCGGCCCGACCGGTGGGGCCGTCGTCGTCGTGGTCGTCGGTGAGGGGGCCGTACGGAACGGTCCGGTGATCTCGTAGGTGCGACCGCGCCCGTCGTCGCCTCGTTGCGAACTCACGTACAGCCTCGACTGATCGGGGGAGAAGGCGGCCCCGCACCACTCGGACGCGTCGTGGCCGATGATGCGCAGGAACGGCGCCACGATCCGATCGGTGCTCCCGGCCGTGATCAGGCACACCTCCATGTTGCCGCCGTCCTCACACACGAAGACGTCGCCGGACGGCTCGTGGACCGTGCAGTTGTCGACAGCGTTCAATGCGGCGCCCACGGTGACCGCCGCGTCGTACAGCACGGAGATGGTCTGCGTGGCGAGCTGCAACTCCCAGACACGCCGGTCGCCCTTGGTGGTGAGGTAGAGCACGCCGTCGTCGATCCACAGTCCCTCGCCACCGGCGAACGGCGTCGTGATGGCCTGCCGGTCGGGCGCGGTCGACGAGGCCGGGACCCACGACACCAGCCCGTCCGTCACGGATGCTGCGAACAACTGCCCGGCCGTCAGGTCGCCAGCGACCGCCGGGACGAAGCGATACAACCGACCGGCGGGGTCGTCCTCGGTGAGGTAGATCGTCCTCGATGTCGGATCCTCGACCGCAGCTTCGTGGTTGAACGAGCCCAGCAACGGCCGCACGACGCCTTGACCGGGACGACGTGGATCGCATTCGAACACCTGACCGACGCTGCCGTTCTCCTCGCACGACAGCCACGTGCCGGCCACCGTGCGTCCTCCCGCACAGTTTCGATGTGTGCCGGACAGGATGCGGTAGGCGTCGACGATCGCGCCCTTGCCGTCGAACCGGAGCGCCGATGCACCGCCGCCGGCGAGGGCCACCTCGGAGTTCGACACATAGACCCAGCCACCATCGGCCAAGGGGAAGCAGGCGCCGCCGTCCGGCGCGTCGTGCCAGACGGTACTGGTGCCGGCGACGGCCTGGCCGGACGTCGCGAGCAGCCGGCTCGTGAAGCCGGCCGGGAGCTGGATGCCGGTGGCGTCGGCAGCGCCGAGCGCGCCGTACGGTCCGGGGCCGGCCACGGTCGCGGCGCCGGCGAGCGCCGCTCGCAACGAACCCGCCGAACCGACGACGATCGCCGACGCGATCATGCCCCGGACGAAATGTCGCCGGTCGATGCCCTTGTTCATGGTGCCTCCTCGCGGTCCGCCGACCAGCCCGAGCGCGACCCTATCGGTCGATGCCGCGATGGAAAAGCCCGATCCGGCTCGCCTCGCGGCTGGGGACTGGGATCGCGAAGCGGCGCCGGAGGTCAGGCGCCGGAGGTCAGGCGTCAGGCGTCAGGCGTTGGCGGTGTCGCAGAGGCGACGGGCGATCACCTTGAGACACAGGGTCTCGTCGGCGCCCTCGAAGATGCTGAGCACGCGGGCGTCGACGTACAAGCGGCTCACCGGGTACTCCTCGGCGTAGCCGAACCCGCCGTGGATCTGCATCGCCTCGCGGGCCACCCACTCTGCCGCCTTGCACACGTACGCCTTGACCATGCTGGCTTCCATCGCGCCCTCGCCCTTGGCCATCAACCGGGCGACGGAGTAGGAGAACTGCCGGCCCGCCTGGGTGAGCACGGCCATGCGGCCGAGCTTCACCTGGGTGAGTTCGTAGTCGATGATCGACGATCCGAACACGGTGCGGTTCTGGGCGTAGTCGAGTGCTGCCTCGTACGCGGCCTGCATCAACCCGACGGCGCGAGCCGCGGTCTGCAGCCGCCCGTTCTCGAATCCCTGCATCTGGTAGTAGAACCCCTTGCCGAGGCCGGCGTCGCCGCCGATCAGGTTCTCGGCGGGAACCCACCAGTTGTCGAGCGCGATCTCGTAGCTGTGCATGCCGCGGTACCCGAGGGTGTCGATCGCCCGACCCTCGAGCTTGCCGCCGGAGAAGTCGCCGTCGGCGTCCTGGCTGAACTCGAAGCCGTGTCCGGTGCCGCGGGGCTTGGGCACGATGAACATGCTGAGACCGCGGTGGGTCTTCGACCGATCGGGATCGGTGCGGGCGAGCAGCATCAACACGTCGGCGCGACCGCCGAAGGTGCACCACGTCTTGACCCCGTTGATGACCCAGCCGTCGGCGCCGCCCGGGCCGGTCGCCCGCGTGGCGGTGACCTTCAGCCCGGCGACGTCGCTGCCGTAATCGGGCTCGGTGACCGCCACGGCCACCATCACCTCGGCAGTCGCGAGCTTGGGCAACCACTGCTGCTTCTGCTCCTCGGTACCGCCGTGCACGAGTGCCCGGGTGAGGATCTCCGGGCGGGTGATGAGCGAGCCGCCGATGCCGAGCGAGCCGCGGCTCAGCTCTTCGGTGGCGACCACCATGCCGATGTACTCGCCGTCACCACCTTCGCTGTACCCGCCGTACTCGGCAGGCACGCTGAGACCGAACACGCCCATCTCGGCCAGGCCGGCGATGATCTCCTCGGGCACGTCCTCGTTGTACCGGTGGACGTGCTCGGCCCGGGGCTTGATCTCGTTGTCGGCGAACGAGCGGAAGGCGTCCTGGACCATCTCGAACTCGCTGTCGAGGTGACGGGGACCTGCGGTGTTCGCGAGCGACGCGATGAACGCGGGGTCGCGGTACGCGGCGAGGAACGGATGCGCCGACTCGAGCGGTGCGACCTCGAGGCCCCACAGTGCTTCCCGGCCGACGAGCCGTGAGATCAGGTCGTGGACCATGTCGGCGGTGAAGGCGCAGGTGATCTTGGCCTCGACCTCACCCTTGCCGCCGTAGTCGAGCAACGACCGG
>JBILUM010000547.1:0-2856 GCA_044370995.1 Ilumatobacteraceae bacterium
GTCGTCGCCGTGTGCATCGCGAGCGCGCTCCTCGCTCTCGTCACCTGGCGCGGCCTGCGCGCGATCGGCCGTGCACCGTTCCCGATCGCCGGCAACGACCTCGACCTCGCCGAGCACGCCATCCGCGTGGCGTCGGCCGTGCGGGTGATCGCTGGCTGGTCGGCGCTGCAACTCATGGTCACCGGCTGGCTCTCGTGGCAGACCGCTGAGCTCGCTCGGTCTCCGTTCTCCTGGCTCCCTGCCGCGCTGACCGTCGCGAGCTTCGGGGGCGCTGCCGTGGCGTGGTGGTGGATGCCGACGCGCATGGCGCGCCGCGACCGTGGAGCGCTGCTGGCGTCGTGAACCTCGAGGTCGACCATCGGTCGGCGGTCCCGCCGTACGAGCAGATCAGGGTGCGCGTCACCGAACTGGTCTCGCGCGGCGCGCTCGCTCCCGGCGATCGACTCCCGACGGTGCGACAGCTCGCCGAGGACCTCGGCGTCGCCCCGGGCACGGTGCAGCGCGCCTACCGCGAACTCGAGACCGAGGGCGTCGTGGAGAGCCGCGGCCGCCACGGCACGGTGGTGAGCGAACGGCAACGATCCCGGCTGCCGCGCGATCGGCGGCAAGCGCTCCGGCGGGCGGCATCGCAGTTCATCGACTTCGCCCAGTCGATCGGCGCGCAGCCGCCCGAGATCGACGAGGCGCTCGACGCGGCGCGTCGACAACCCGTCGCTGCCAAGCGTCCGTCGGTGTGATGATCTGCCCATGACCTCCGCTGCACCAGCACCCGCCTCAGCCATCGCGCCACACGTCGCGATCGTGACCGGCGCCAACCACGGCATCGGTGCAGCGGTCACCGAACGCCTCGCCGCCGACGGTGCGGCGGTGGTCGTCGCGTTCCTCCGGTCCGCGGTCACCACCGATCCCGAGACGCCCGAGCAGTACCACCGCAACCGCGACACCGACGGCGAGGCGGTCGCCGAACGGATCCGCGCCGCCGGTGGTCGGGCGATCGCGGTCGAAGCGGACCTGCTCGACGACCGCACGCCGACGATGCTGTTCGACCTCGCCGAGGAGACCTTCGGTGCGGTCGACGTGCTGATCAACAACGCGACCGGCTGGGCTGCAGGCGATTCGTTCACCGCAGGTGTGCCCGATGCCGCCGGTCGCACCACCACCCCCGTCACCGCGGCCCTGATCGACCGGACGTTCGGGGTCGACGCCCGCGCGGCAGCGTTGATGATCGCCGAGTTCTCACGGCGGTTGCTCGCCCGCGGCGGCGGGTGGGGTCGCATCGTCGGCCTCACCTCCGGCGGCCCCAACGGGTTCCCCGGCGAGGTCACCTACGGTGCGGCGAAGTACGCCCAGGAGAACTACACGATGGCGGCCGCCACCGAGCTCGGTCGTCATGGCGTGACGGCGAACGTCATCCACCCGCCCATCACCGACACGGGCTGGGTGAACGATGCGGTCCGCGAGTTCGCTGCCACGAGCACCGAGCACTTCCACGTCGCCGAGCCGGTCGAGGTGGCCGGCGTGATCGCGTGGCTCTGTTCCGACGAGGCACGCATGGTCACCGGCAACGTCATCCGCATGCGCTGACCAGATGCGCTGAACCCACGCGGCCGACGCGCCCGCCACGACCCGATCGCCGCCGGTGCGGTACGTTCGCCCGCATGACCGATCTGCAGATCCCGAACTTCGGCGCCCTCCTGGCCCCCCACATCGGTGCCGTGCCGGCCGGGGCGATGCCGCGCTTCCTGGCGCTGCTCGAGCGGGGTGCCGCCGAGCGCTACCGGTGTTGGGCCGAGATGCTGCCCGAGCATGCCGACGCGTTGCTCACCTGCTCGAGCGCCGAGGACGAGATCGCCGATCGCGTCGAGGCGGTGTTCGCCCTCGACGAATCGTTGCGAGAGGCCCTGGAAGCGCCGCTACCCGAGGCAAAGCGCACCTACTACGACGTCTTCACCGGCATGGATGTGTGGGATCAGCTGCGCGTGCAGGCCAACGCCGAACGCCAGGGCGCTCAGGCATGGCGGAACATCGCGAGCCGCACCAGCGATCAGCGCGTGATCGACGAGATGGCCACCTGCAGCGCGCTCGAAGAGGCCAGCGCCGACCGTCTCGATGCACTGATCGCCACCCACGCCCCCTGACGCGGCCGCAGCCGCATCGATGCCCCTCCTGCGTCAGCGGAAGTTGGGCATCACGTGCTGGGCGAAGAGTTCCATCGTCTCGGTGCTCGGGTAGTCGGGGCACCACGGGATGAACCCGGTGCAGCCGAGGTCGACGTAGGTCTGGATCTTCTCGCTCACCTGCTCGGGGGTGCCCACCAGGTTGGCGTCGCGCCATGCCTCGAACGGCTCGCCCCACAGGCTCTTCGTCCCGGCTGCGACGACCTCGGCCTCGGTGCTGCGGATGAACACCTCGGGCGACCACGTCTTGCCGATGGTCTCCTCGTCGCGACCGACCGCCTTGCAGTGGCCCTTCAGGATCTCGCGCTTGCGCGCCCACTCCTCGGGCTTGCCGCCGAAGTTCGAGTAGTCCGCGTACTTCGCGACCACGCGCAGCGTGAGCTGCTCGCCGCCGCCGCCGATCCAGATCGGCGGGTGGGGCTGCTGCAGCGGCTTCGGATCGCAGTTCGCGCGGGAGACCTTGTAGTAGCGGCCGTCGTAGTCGGTCTCGGTCTGGGTCCACATGCTGCGCACGATCTCGACGCTCTCGTTGAGCATGCCGATGCGGTCCTTCGGCTTCGGGAACTCGAAGCCGTAGCCCTTGTACTCGTTCTCGTACCAGCCGGCACCGATGCCCCAGTCGAGGCGGCCGCCGCTGATGACGTCGACGGTGGAGGTGATCTTGGCCAGCACGGCCGGG
>JBILUM010000546.1:0-2856 GCA_044370995.1 Ilumatobacteraceae bacterium
GTCGCTCGACGACATGATCGCGTTCGCGTCGGAGCGGCCGACCGAGGCGACCGCTTCCCGCTGGCTCTCGATGTAGGGGGCGTACGCGCGCCGGTAGAGATCGGCGATGCCGGCCTTCTTCTCCGGGTCGTCGACGACCAGCCACCGCCACATCTGCACGTTGCCGCCGGCGGGGCCCTGCACGGCGATGCGGATGCAGTCCTCGATCAGCTCGCGGGGGACCGGTCGGGTGAGGTCGAGGCGCTTGCGGACCGCGCGGGTGGTGGAGAGCAGATGATCTGTCTGCTCGAGATCGAAGGAGAAGGCCATGCGTCGTAGAGTACGGATCCATGAGCACCCCCGGAGACTTGAACCCGCGAGAGCTGTGGCAGCAGGCGTTCGACGCCTCCCGCATCCGTGAGGCCGACTACAGCACCATGTCGGGCATCCCGTTGCAGCCCGTCTACGGGCCGGCCGACGGGTCGGGTCCGTACCCGGGCGAGTACCCCTACACCCGTGGGCCGTACGCGTCGATGTACCGGTCGAAGCTCTGGACGATGCGCATGTTCGCCGGCTTCGGCACGGCCGAGGACACGAACTGGCGCTTCAAGGAGATCCTGAAGTCGGGCGGCGACGGCCTCTCCACCGCGTTCGACATGCCGACGCTGCTCGGCCTCGACTCCGACGACCCGATGTCGCTCGGCGAGGTCGGTCGCTGTGGTGTCGCGATCGACACCCTCGCCGACATGGAGGACCTGTACGCCGGCATCGACCTCGGCGCGATCACCACGAGCATGACCATCAACTCGCCGGCGGCGCCGATCTTCGCGATGTTCATCGCCCAGGCCGAGAAGGCCGGCGTGCACCGCGCCCGCCTGGGCGGCACGCTGCAGAACGACATCCTGAAGGAGTACCAGGCGCAGAAGGAGTTCGTGTTCCCCCCACGCCAGAGCATGCGGCTGGTGCGCGACACCATCTCGTTCACCGCTGCCGAGATGCCGCGCTGGAACAGCATCTCGATCTCCGGGTACCACATCCGCGAGGCGGGCTCCACGGCCGCCGAGGAACTGGCGTTCACGTTGGCGAACGGCTTCGCCTACGTCGAGCTCGCCCTGCAGGCCGGCCTGCCGATCGACTCGTTCGCACCGCGCCTGTCGTTCTTCTTCAACGCACACATCGACTTCTTCGAGGAGATCGCCAAGTACCGCGCCGCCCGCCGCATCTGGGCCCGCTGGATGAAGGAGCGCTACGGCGCACAGCTCGAGCGGAGCATGCAGCTGCGCTTCCACACCCAGACCGCCGGCGTGTCACTGACCGCGCAACAGCCCGAGGTCAACATCGTCCGCACCGCGATCGAGGCGCTCGCCGGCGTGCTCGGCGGCACCCAGAGCCTGCACACCAACTCGATGGACGAGGCGCTCGCGCTGCCCACCGAGAAGTCGGCGCGCATCGCGCTGCGCACGCAGCAGGTGATCGGCTACGAGACGAACGTCGCCCATGTCGCCGACCCGCTCGGCGGGTCGTGGTACGTCGAGGAGCTCACCGACGAGATGGAGCGCCAGGCCGAGGAGATCTTCGCCCAGCTCGACGAGTTCGGCAGCGGCAGCATCCTCGAGGGCTGTATCAAAGGCATCGAGGAGAACTGGTTCCAGGGTCGCATCGCCGACTCGGCATACGAGCTCGAGCGCAAGATCAACAACGGTCAGCGCATCGTCGTCGGCGTCAACCGGTTCACCGAGGGCAACGACGAAGGCGAGATGGAGCTGCTCGAGATCACCAACGAGGACGAGGCCCGTCAGCTGAAGCGCCTCGACATGGTGCGTCACGACCGCAACCAGGCCGCGGTCGACGAGGTGCTGGCCAAGCTCGCCACCGAGGCGGCCGATCCCGAGATCAACCTCATGCCCACGCTGATCGAGGCGGCCACCACCTACGTCAGCCTCGGCGAGATCATGAACGCGATGGCCGACGTCTTCGGTCGCCACGTCGAGGTCCCCACCATCTGACGTCGCACGTGAGGTCCCGCACCGGACGCGGCGCACGATCTGCACCTCCGGGCCGTCGGTGGTCTACCTTCACCTCCGAGAGAACACGTCCGGGAGAACACGTCCGGGAGAACGGCCGGTGAACGGTCGGGTCACGGTCGGGTCACGGTCGACGACATGGGGGGTTCGGGATGCTCGATCCGGAACGGATGCCGCAGCTGCTGGGGGAGTTCCTCGCCCGGCAGCAGCCGGCATGGCGCAACATCAAGGTCAGCTCGTACGAGGTGATGACCGGCGGCTACAGCCGCCTGCTCGCCAAGGCGATCGTGACCCACGACGACGGTCACGAGGTCCTCGTGCTGCGCGGCGATCCGCCGAGCGACAAGGTCCTGATCCACACCGATCGCGAGCAGGAGTGGGATCTGGTCCGCGCGCTGAACGAGCACGGCATCCGCACGCCCCGTGCCCACTTCTTCGACGCGACCGGCGAGCACCTCGGCACCAAGGCGCTCGTGATCGACTTCAGCCACTCGCAGTCGTTCCTGCCCTACGTGGGGGCGGGCGGCTCGATCGAGGGACTGCCGACGCGTCTCGCCGAGGCGCTCGCGAGTTACCACGCGATCCCGCTCGACGACCTGCCGGCGCAGATGGAGCGCCCGGCGAACTGGGACGCGTACCTCACCCGGCGCATCGACGAGTGGCGGCGCACGGCCGACGCCCACGTGGAGGACCTGCCGATCCTGCGCTACATGGCCGGATGGCTCGATGCCCACCGGCCGGCGCCCGTGCCGCTGACGTTGATGCACGGCGACTTCCAGAGCGCGAACCTGATGATCTCCGACGACGGCCACTTCGAGATCCTCGACTGGGAACTCGCCGCGATCGGCGATCC
>JBILUM010000420.1:0-3468 GCA_044370995.1 Ilumatobacteraceae bacterium
CGACGTGCTCGCCTCGCTCGACGAGCCGGCCGTGCTCGTCGGCCACTCGCTCGGCGGCTATCTCTCGCTCGCCCACGCCGTCACCCGCCCGGGCGCGGCACGGGCGATCGTGGTCATCAACACCGGTCCGGGTTTCCGCGACCCCGACAAGCGCGAAGCGTGGAACGAGCGGTCGCGCCGCAACGCGCACAAGTTCGGCGTGCCACCGCAGGCGACCGATCTCAACCTCCAACACGACGCCGTGGTGATGGACCACCTCGCCGAGGTGCAGGTGCCCACGCTCGTGCTCGCCGGTGAACTCGACCGGCCCGAGTACGTGGTGTCGGGCCAGTACCTCGAGCGCAAGATGCCCCACGCCCGGCTCCAGGTGATCGCCGGTGGCGAGCACTCGATGCACGAGGACACCCACGCCGCAGAGGTTGCGGCCGCCATCGAGCAGTTCCTCGCCGACGGGGCCTGAGCCCGTTCACCGGCAGCCCGGCAGCGAGTCAGTCGCGCAGGTCGTCGAGGACCCGCCGGATGGCGCGCCGTGTCGCCTTCCCGTCGAAGACGTCGAGCGCCTCGACGAGTTCGCTGCGCAGCGCGAGGCAGTGGTCGTCGAGCACGTCGGCCATCGCGGCGAGCGCGTCGAAGGTCGCCTGTGGTGCGGTGCGTAGCTCGGCTGCGACGTCGTCGAGCTCGATCCGGTGCACCGTCGCGTCCTGCAGCGCACCCAGTCGATCCTGCAGCGTCTTCAGCTCGGCCAGGTAGGCGCCGCGGTGCGACGACGACGCGAGCGAGCCGAACGCGTCCAACAGGTACCGGAGCTGCTTCGCATCCTTGCGGAGACGGTGGACGGCATCGCTCGGCGACGTGGCGGTGATCCGCCGCCCGTGGGCCACGAGCCGCCGGTCCGCTCGCTCGATCCGCTTCGCGACGACCCGACCGACCGGGTGGCGCGCGTCCGACGGTCGTTCGCCGTCGAGCTCGCGGCGCGTGTCGATCAGCTCGTCGAACCGACGGTGCCAGCGGTGGCGTCCGGCGGCGTGCATCGCCTCCTGCAGCGAGACGTGGGCGGTGTCGCGACGAGCGGCGAGCAGCTCGCGCACCGGTTCGAGGAGCGCCCGATCGGAGGGATCGAGCGGCGCCACGTACGACGCCCACTCGAGCAGGTGCACGTCGAGGTCGCGCGGGGTGCCGGTGTGACGGGCCAACGAGACGACCAGGTCGAGCGCCTCCTCGCGGGCGTGTTCGGGCAGCACGTCGCGCGATGCCTTCAGCACCGCCCTGGCCCGCCGGAGGGCAACGCGCAGCTCGTGCAGCGATTCGGGGTCGACCCCGTCGGCCGCCCCCTGCCAACTGGCGGCGACCACGTCGCCGAGTTGACGCAGCACCGCGCGCGTGGCGCGGCCCGCACGATCGTCCGACCGGAGATGCACCCGTGCTGCCGGGTTCACCCCCGCGAGATCGATGCCGGCCACCTCCCCAGCATCGCATCCGCAGTGCACGCGCTTCAGGGGCTTCACGCGACGGTTCGGTGACGAATCGGCGTACGCACCGCGAACCCGCAGGTGGGGGGTCTACGAGGTTCTCAAGCTCGAACAGAACCTTGCCGATAACCAGACCATGTCTGACGCCGCTGATCTGGCCGACGCACCTGCAGCACCTGGAGCACCGGACGCGCCGGCTGCCTCGGTCGACGCCACCCTGCCGCCGCCGGTGTTGCCCATGCCCACGGGTGTCCCGGCCGCGACGTCGGTGGGAGCCGGCGACGAGGTCGCCGATCGGGACGCCCCTGCCGCTGGCGCGCGCGATCCGAAGGCGGCCGCGTCGGAGCATCCGCACGCGATGGCTGCCGCCGTCCACTTCGCGGCGATGAAAAAGGTCGAGGCCCTGCCCCGGGTGAAGCCGGTCCGCAGGCAGCGCCGCCGCAGTCGCGGGCCCGTGGTGCTGTTCGTCCTGTTGCTCGGCGCGCTCGCCGGCGCAACGTACTTCGGTCGCGACTCGGCACTCATGGCCCGCCTCGAGGGCGAGGGGTACGACTCCGGTGCACTGCCGATGATCGTGTACCCCCGTCCCACGCCCTCGGGCGTCGAACGCAGCATCACCTCGTACAGCGTGACCCTCGATGCCGCCGGCATGCCCACCGTCGTCGAGGAGTTCACCGACATCCTGAGCAACTCCAACACCGGCGATCGGGAGGTCGAGCAACGCACGTCGCGGTTCGCCGTCGTTGACGGGGTGCCGACCGAGCCGGCTCTGTGGGTGGACGAACGGGAAGTGATCGCCGTCGGTGAACTCGACTACATCTCGCCCGAGGTCGACGGCCAACCGTGGGAGCAGCGGGATCGTGACTGGCAGACCACCGGACCCGATGCAGGCGAATTCTGGATGTACCAGGACCTGGTCGACCAGTCGTTGCGCCACGTGCCGCCGGTGTCGACGGTGTCGGAGACCTTCGATGCCGTCGAGGTCACGACCTACACGTGGGAGATGCCCTTCGGTGAGTTGTACGAGTCGGCGCCGTTCGCGTACTCGCCGTTCGGTGTCCTGGATGGCAATGCCGATCCGGCGTCGACCGTGACGCTCGCGATCAGCGTCGATGCCGACGGTGTGGTGCGAGTGGTCGACATCCGGCTCGAGCTCGACTCGGTGATCGACCACGCGACGGCGAAGGCCGACGGCCTGCCGTACCCCTACGGGTTCCGGCTCGAGCTCGACTCGCTCGACGACACCGCCCCGACGATCACGGCTCCTACGAACGTCGCCACACCGGCACCGCCGGCAGAGCCTGCGGCCGAGGGAGGTGCCTGAGATGCAGCCGTCGAGGAGAAGGCGGGACATCAAGGGGATGATCCGACGGGTGGTGTCGTGGCTGGTGGTGATCGGCATCGGTGTGGGCGGATGGTTCGCGTACGGCTCGGAGCCGGTGCAGCGGGGGTTGGGCAACCGCGAGCAGTTCCGTGTCGATCCGCCCGAGGAGCGCCCCGAGTTCGCGAGCGCGGTGATCGAGTCGGTCGGCGAGTACGTGTACGCAGCGGGCGAGAGCACGCTGTCGAGCACGGTCGTCACGACGGTCGACCGCGAAACGCAGCGGGCGAGTGTCACGCGGACGAACGCCATCACCGGCCTCACCGCGGACGGCCAGGTCCCCACGGTCGACCAGGCCATGGTCGCTGCCGCCCCGTCGGCGCAGATCGTCACCTTCGACGCGGTCTTCCGCAGTGGTGCGACCGCCGTCGACCCCTGGACCCGGTCCCCCCGTCCGCCCTCTGTCGGTGGCACGGAGCTCGATCCGTACCTCATCCCAACCATCGACGACGTCATCGGGTTCGAGCTCGCTGCGATCCCTGGTCGCGACCCTCGCGCCGCCGGCGGCGCGAGCGGCGTGATCGGCGAGGTCGGCGAGGACGACAAGGACAACAAGATCGGCGAGATCGCTGCGAAGACGGCTCAGGACGTGCTCGGTCCGCAGGCGAGGTCGAGCTT
>JBILUM010000103.1:0-7039 GCA_044370995.1 Ilumatobacteraceae bacterium
GTTGCTGGCGTTGCTCGACATGTCAAAGTTGCCCGTGGACGTCTTCGACCTCCGGCGCTGGACCACCGATGACGGGACGTGGGCGCTGCTGTCGCCGATCGGTCACGCCATCGCCGGCCTCGATCTGCCGGACGGCACGCGCCTGGTGTTCACCTACGGGTTCGACGCCGACGGGTGGTTGCGCTACCTCGACGTGGAGATCGATCCTGCCGTCGCGCTGGCCGGGCTCGATCACCTCGACGAGTCGATGCTGTCGTTCGAGTGGCGGGTGACGGACGTGTCGGACGACGCGATCACGATCGACCTGCCCGACAACGTGGTGGACGCGACGCCGACGGCCTGACCCGTCGGGGCGCCGCCGCTACGTGGTGCGAGCCGCCGCGGGCGCCCCCGTGCCGCTCCCGCTGCCGATCACGCCGCCGATCACGCTGCCGATCACGCTGCCGATCACGGTGGCAGTGGGGGACAGGCGCCGCACGCGGTCGCGGCTCAAGGCCAGCATCGACGCCGGCAGCCCCACGGCGACCACGACCAGCACCGGCAAGATGCCGACGCGTCCCACCGCCACGCCCGCACAGATGGCCCCGAGGGCTTCATCTTCGCGGTGGCCATGCGCGATGGTACCCCTCGTGGAGAGCACCAGGGTCGACAAGTGGGCGTGGGCGGTGCGCCTGTATCCCACCCGTACGGCGGCGACGGACGCCTGCGGCGGCGGGCACATCAAGGTGAACGGCTCGTCGGCGAAGGCCGCCACACCCGTGAAGATCGGCGATCGGGTGACCGCCACGGTCGGTGGGCGTGAGCGGGTGCTCGAGGTGGTGCAGGTGATCGACAAGCGCGTCGGCGCCAGCGTCGCGGTTGCGTGCTTCGTCGACCACAGCGCACCGGTGCCACCGAAGGACTCGTCGGCGCCGTTGTTCGTGCGCGACCGGGCGACCGGCCGACCCACCAAGCGCGAGCGTCGTCAGCTCGACCGCTTCCGTTCGCGCTGACCCGATCCAGCGACACGGTCCGCGCGTGCGGGTTCGGCGGCCCGCAGCAGTTGTCCGAAGCGTTCGAACGCGAGCGTCGTCGCCTCGACGTCGCCCGTGGCGAGCAGGTCGAGCAGCAGGCCGCGGGTGACGGCCAGCGCGAGACGGGCATCGGAGCGCGCGGCGGCCTCGTCGACCCCTGCCGCGCGGCGCAACGCCGTCATCGGTTCGAGCCACGGCAGGATCAGGTCGTCGAGCAGCGGCTGCATCGCCGGGTCGCCCTGGAGCGCCATGCCGACCATCTCGAAGAACAGACGCTCCTGAGCCTGCGTGGCGGGATCGACCCAGTGCGACCACATCGCGCGAATGCGTTGCGCCGTGCCCCCGCCCGTCGAGCTGTCACTGGTCGAATTGTCGCTGCCGGCGGCGAGGGCTTCGAGTTGGGCGCGCTGGTTCGCCTCGACGTGTCGCACCACCTCGGCCAGGAGGCCGGCCTTGGAACCGAAGTGGTACACGAGCATGCGGTGGCTGGTGCCGATCGACGCCGCGAGGTCGCGGAGGCTGAGCCCGGCGACACCCGTCCGCGCGAGGTGGTCGACCACCTCGGCGAGGAGTTGGGTTCGTGCGTCGGTGCGGGGACGGGCCATCGGACGGCACTGTAGCGGCCCGTGGACAGTTGCTGTACCAAATGGTACATTGATTGCATGAGTCGCCGCCGAACCGTCGAAGGCACCGCCCACAGCACCGCCGATCCCGCCACCGTCCACGCCGTCCTGCGCGACCGTCCCACCTGGCCCGACTGGTCGTCGCTCGGCCGCTACGAGCTCGTCAGTGGTTCCGAGGGCGAGCTCGACTCGGTGTGCGTGTTCATCACCAACGGCATCCGCTCGGTTGAGCGCATCGTCGAGCTGGCGCCCGATCGCCGCCTCAGCTACGAGCTGCTGTCGGGGCTGCCGATGCGCGGGTACCGAGCCGACGTCGATCTCACCCCGTCGGCGAATCCCGACGGCACCACGGGCACCGACATCCGCTGGTGTTCGTCGTTCGAGCCGAAGATCGCGGGCACCGGGTGGTTCTTCGCGCTGATGATGGGTCAGCTGTTGCCGCGCATGGCCACCGCGCTCGCCCAGCGGGCCGCGGTGCAACCGGCAGCACGCTGACCGACCGGTCGGAGCGGGTTGGCTACCGTTCCTTCATGACCGATGCAGCGACGACGGTGAAGGCCATGGACATCCCCCGACGCGGGCCGGATGCGTCGGCCGAGGAGATCAGCGACCTGCTGCGAGCGCACGGCGCGGTCATCATCGAACGCCTCGTCGACGCGTCGGTCTGCGATCGACTCGCCGCCGAGTTGCAGCCGTGGCTCGAGGCGACGCCCACGGGGGCGGACGCGTTCTCGGGTCACAACACCCGGCGCACCGGGGCGCTGCTCACCCGGGCGCCGGCGAGCGCCGAGCTCGTCGCCCACCCCCTCGTGCTCGACGTCGTCGATCGCACCCTGTGGCCGAAGAAGACCACCTTCCAGCTCCACCTCACCCAGTCGATCGCGATCGGTCCCGACTCGCCGGCGCAGATGCTGCACCGCGACCACTGGTGCTTCGACTTCTTCCCGTTCCCGCGCGACGTCGACGTCGAGGTGAGCACGATCTGGGCGCTCACCGACTTCACCGAGGCCAACGGTGCCACGCGCGTGGTGCCCGACAGTCATCGCACGCCCGACGACGTGAAGTACACGTACGAACAGTCGGCCGCCGCCGAGATGCCGCGAGGCTCGGTGGTGCTGTACCTCGGTTCGACGGTGCACGCCGGCGGGGCGAACAGGACCGACACGACCCGCATCGGCATCAACGTCGACTACGTGCTCGGTTGGTTGCGTCAGGAGGAGAACCAGTACCTGTCGTACTCGCTCGACGAGGTGCGGGCGATGCCCGAACGGTTGCAGCGACTGCTCGGCTACGAGGTGGGTGCGTACGCGCTCGGATACATCGACGGTGGCAGGAGCCCGATGGAGCTGGTGCGCGGAGAGTCGGCCGGCGAGACCACGAGCTTCGCGCCGCGATGACGTCTCGCGCCGCGGCAGCACGACTGGTCGCGCTCGTCGTCGCAGCCGCGGTCGCCGGGTCGGGTGCCGTGCTCGCAGTGCCCATGCCGGCGACACCTGCGGCGCACGCGGCGCCGGCGCCGCTGTCGTCGCCCTCGCGATACGTGCCCGTCGGGCCGGAGCGGCTCGCCGACACACGCGACGCTGCGTGCGGGTGCACGAGGATCGACGCCGCCACGATCAGGGTGCAGGTGACGGGCAGGGTCGGCATCCCGGCGGGTGCCGAGGCGGCGGCGATCACGGTCACCGCGACCGGATCGGCGGCGGCGACGTTCGTGACGGTGTGGCCGTCGGGGACGGCGCGTCCGGAGACCTCGACGGTCAACGTGGCGCCGGGGCAGACAGTGGCGAACGCCGCGATCGTGCCGTTGAGCGACGGCGGCGCGATCGATCTGTTCTCGCCGGCCGGCGTCGATCTGGTGGTCGACGTGTCGGGCGTGTTCGTCGCAGCGACCACGGCTCGGGACGGCCGGTTCATCCCGGCAGCGCCGGTGCGACTGCTCGACACGCGCGAGACCGGTTCGCTCGCTGCCGGTGCGGGTGTGGTCGTCGCACGTCCCGCTCAGGTGCCGGCTGACGCGGTCGCGCTCGCCGTGAACGTCACCAGCGTCGGCGCGACCCGCGCAGGCTTCGTGACTGCGTATGCGGCCGGGACGCCGGTGCCGTCGAGTTCCGTGCTCAACCCCGACGGCACCGGTGCAGCGATCGCAGCCTCGGTGATCGTGCCGATGTCACCGGCTGGGATCGCGCTGTTCAACTCCGGTCCGACGGACCTGCTGGTCGATCTCGTCGGCTGGTTCACCGGGCCCGGTGCGGCCGACGGCAGCGACGGGCTGTTCGTCGCGGTGGCGCCCACGAGGTTGCTCGACACGCGAGCGGGCGCGCCGCGGCTGTGGGCCAACGGTACCCGTGAGCTGGCCGTCGACCTCCCGGGGGCTGCGGCCGTCGTCACCAACGTCACGCTCGATCGCACCGACGCCGCAGGCTTCGTCACCGCGTACCCGGCGGGCGCCGGCCGTCCTGCGACGTCGTCGCTCAACGCCCGGTCGCGCAACGCCGTGGTGGCGAACGCGGCGATCACCGGCCTCGCCGATCGGGGCCTCGCCTGGTACTCGAACGCCGGCACCGATCTGGTGGTCGACATGACCGGCTGGTTCGTCGGCTCGCCCGTCGCCTCGGTGACGCCCGTTCCCCCGAACGTTCCGGTGGCACCGCGGGTGTTGCTGATCGGCGATTCGACGCTCGCGGCCCTGAACGTGGTGACCGCATCGCAGCGCGCACTGCAGGGCATGGTGCCGGTGCTCGACGCAGCGCCCTGTCGCCGGCTGGTGCGTCCGTCGTGTCGGAGCGCGTTCACCGGAGAGGTGCCCGACACTGCAGTCCAGGCGATCGCACGCACCCCCGGAGCGATCGACGTCGTGGTCGTGAAGGCGGGCTACAACGAGGGCACGGCCGGATTCCAGCAGGCCGTCGAGGACGTGCTGTCGGCGGCGCGGACTCGCGGTACCCGCGTGGTGGTGTGGCTCACCTACAGCGAGGGCACGGGCAACCAGCTCCGCACGTACACGGTGAACAACGCAGTGCTCACCACGCTGCGCGACAGCGGGGCGTGGCCGGAGTTGGTGATCGCCGACTGGCGTACCTATGCGGCCAATTCGAGCGGGTGGTACTCGGGCGACCGGGTGCACCTGCAGGGTGGCGGCGCATGGGCGACGGCCGACTACGTGACGCGCTGGGTGGCGAGTGCGCTGCACCGCCCGTGTCCGCAGCCGTGGATACCGGGCGGAGCGATCGACGACCGGTGCCCGTCACCCGACGTGACCGCGTCACAGAGAGGCGCGCCCGACCTCCGCGGTCTCTACGGCTTCTGACCGCCGGGACCCGGCACGGAGGTCAGATCACGGTCCCCAAGGCAGTGCGTGACGCGCTCGGCATCGGTGAAGGGGACAACGTGGTGTTCCGCGTGGAAGGCAACCGTGCCGTCCTCGCGCGCACCCCGGACTTCCTGGACTTGGCGGGCACGATCAAGGTTCCTGCGGCCCGACGCAATGCAGCTTGGGACGACGTCGTCCGCAAGACGCGCTCAGCTCGTGCGGACGGCCGCCGATGACGGCGTTCATCGACACGAACATCCTCGTCAGACACCTCACCGGCGACCCGCCGGCAATGGCCAAGCGGGCCACCGCGTTCCTCGCCAGCCAGCCCGAGCTGTATCTCGCCGATCTCATTGTCGCCGAGACCGTGTACGTCCTCGAGTCGTTCTACAAGGCCCCGCGGGATCAGGTCGCCACCGCAATGCGGTCGCTCATCGCCATGCGATCGATGATCACGGTCGACCCCGCGCTGCTGCTTCGGGCGATAGAGGTCTATGAACTCGATCGGCTCGACTTCGCCGAGGCCTACCTCGTGGCATGCGCCGAGAGCGCCGGCGTTGGCTCGATTGCCTCGTTCGACAAGGCCATCGACCGAATCACCACCGTCACTCGGCTCGAACCCTGACCCGAGCCGAGCTGCCGATCGGGCGGCTTCCGGAGCGCTCCGATAAGACAGGGAACGTTAGACCTCGTCAGGAAGGATGCGACGGAGGTTGGTGCGCTCAGGGATGTCAGCGCCCGCCTCAATGAGCGCCGTCTCGGCGGCGAAGGCAGCGAGGACTGGTGTCTCGGCCCGGCCGCACACTGAGCTGCCATCGCCCGTGAGGACGTGCCATCGCCAAGGACTTGTCGAGCCCAACTCTGTGCCGGGATCACACACGCCGTGATGAGCTTGGGCCCACTCGGCGTCGACCCGGCCGACAATCTCAGTGGCTCTGGTGCTGAACGAAGCGAGCCAAGAGTTGGCGCCGGACCAGCTTGGCCCGAGGTCGTAGGGGTGCGGGACCGAGAGATCGATCTCGTGCTGGTCGGGTCCCTCGAAGGTGCCACTGTCCTCGTCGACGGTCCAACCGAGCGAGACCAGAGTGGCAAAGGTCAACCGGAAGAGTGGGACGTCCGGTGCCAGCCAAGACTCTGCCGGGAGCACGGAGAATGCTTGGCGGGGCAGCCCCGAGCTGACGAAGAGCTCGACATCTACTGGTGCCAGCTCCTGGTACCTCGCCGTGCCCTCCATACGAACAGTCTCGCACTGGGTGGCGCCTCGCCGGCGTGCAGAGCTGCCGCTCTGCTCGTCGCGATCCCTTGCGCCGGGCGCCCGTTCCGGGCATTACGCGCTCCTTGGGACTCCTGGACACCCCATCGGTCCAGGCCTACTCTGAGTCCGTGTTCAGGCTCTGGTGGGCAGGCGAATCTGTATGGCGGCACAACCGCCTGCACGTGTTCGTTGCTGCTGTCAGCCTCCTCAGCCTGACAGTGGGGCGATCCTTCGGGACCATTGCAGTTGCCGCCGTCGCCGTTGGCTCCCTCCTGGTCAGAATCGTCGTCTGGGATCTCTCACGGACCGGAAGCCGCCTCGCCCTT
Organism: Ilumatobacteraceae bacterium; assembly: GCA_044370995.1. Classification (GTDB taxonomy): domain Bacteria; phylum Actinomycetota; class Acidimicrobiia; order Acidimicrobiales; family Ilumatobacteraceae; genus VFMC01. The sequence goes on from JBILUM010000103.1 coordinate 6,528, forward strand.
CGACGGGAGCCGCGCCAATAGCGCCGAGCTGCCGATAGGTACATGGACACCGCTGCGAGCATCAGGCAGGATGCGCCAGTGGTCGTGGCCCGCGAGCGAGAACGGCAGGTTGAGCTTGTCCGACGACTCTCGACCCAAATCGCGGGCCTGTACCGAGCGAACGAAGCGACATGGCTTGCCGATCAATATGAGGCCATGGCAGAAGCCGCGTCCGAACTTCTTCGGTCAGGCTTCGACCAGCCAGCCCTGAGCCGGCTGTCTGCGATGGCGCCGGGTCCTCCCGACTGGCTGAACGCCAAGGCAGCGGACTTCGGCGCGATGAGGGCGGCCTGGCAGGACGAGGTGGCATTGCTCGACTCGCGGCATCGTGCCGCTGCGCTCAGTCTCCGAGTCATCGGCGATGTTGGATCCTCCTAGCGCGGATCTGCCGATCGGTCGCGCTGAAGCCTTGCGCTCGCCGCCCGGCCGGGGCAATCGGCGCTCATGGTGACAGGCGAGTGATGCCGGTCGTT
>JBILUM010000549.1:0-2850 GCA_044370995.1 Ilumatobacteraceae bacterium
GAGGGTGCCGGCGATCAACGAGAACAGACCGCGACGGTCGGCACTGGCGATGCGGAGCATCTCGAAGTCGCCCACCGACTCGTGCTCGATCAGCACCCCGCCCCCTGACTGCACCTGGTCGACGAGATGGGAGAAGCGGCTGTCGAGCGGCGTGCCATCTGCGGCGCGCTGCTCGCCGCGCAGTGACATCGAGACGGCGTGGACCAGCTCGTCGATCAGGGTCGCCTTCCACGACGACCAGGCGGCCGGGCCGGTCGCTCGGCTGTCGGCCTCGGTGAGCGCCACGAGCAGCTCGAGGGTGACCGGGTCTCCGACCGCCGCCGCGACGTTCGCCGCGGTGCGCGGATCGCTGATGTCGCGACGAGTGGCGGTCTCCGAGAGCAACAGGTGGTGTTCGATCAGCGCACGGATGATCGCCACGTCCTCGGGTGGGAAGCCCATGCGTGCGCCGATGCTGTCGACGAGCTCGATGCCGGCTTCGGTGTGATCACCGGGATAGCCCTTGCCGATGTCGTGCAGCAGCGCGCCGACGAGCAACAGGTCGGGGCGCGACACGCCGCGCATCAGCTCGCTCGCGTTGGCGACGGTCTGCAGGAGATGTCGATCGACGGTGTAGGTGTGGAATGCGTTGCGCTGCGGCCGGCTGCGCACGGCGCGCCACTCGGGCAGGTAGCGGCTGAAGAGGTCGTAGCGCTCGAGCGCCTCGATCGCGTGCACCATCGGCTGGCCGGCACCGAGCAGGCTCAGGAAGGCACGTCGCGTGCGCTCGGCCCACACCTCCCCCGGCTCGCTGCCGCGGCTCGCCATCATGCGCAGCGACCGGGCGCTGATCGGGTAGCCGGCGTGCGCGGCAGCGGCGGCCATGCGGAACACGAACGACTGCTCGTCGACGTCGGCATCGGCGGTGATCTGGGCCTCGTCGTCCACCACCGTCACGCCGGCGACGTGCTCGGGCAGCTGCTTGAGCGAACCCTTGCCGCTGCGCTTGACCAGGCGGTCGACACGGCGCCAGAACCGCTCCGTGGCCCACTCGATCGAGTGCGCCGCGGAGGAGACCTCGAACATCAACGCATCGGCGTCGAAGTACCCCATCGCCTCGGCGACCCGGTCCTGGTCCTGCAGCAGGAGGGTGTTCACGAACCGGCCGGTCGCGCGGTGCAGTTCGCAGCGCGTCGCGAGCAACACCTCGGCCGATCCTGCCAGGTCCTCGAACGGGCCTTCGAGCGACGCTGTCACGTCCGGACGGTCGATGGCGAGCGCCCACCGGATCATGTCGTGATCGCGGAGACCACCGCGTCCGTCCTTCAGGTCGGGTTCGAGCAACGAGGCGACGTCTCCGAGCCGCTCCCAGCGCAACTGGGCCGACTCGTGGAGCCGCTGCAGCCACACCATCGGGCGGCGACGCCACTGCTCGAGTGCGTCGTGCTGCAGGCGTCGCACGAGTTCGGCGTCACCTGCGAGGCAGCGCACCCGCAGGATCGTCGTCGCACTCTCGAGGTCGTCGCTCGCGAGGTTCAACAGTGTCTTGGTGGTGTGCACGGCGGGGCTGAGCTTGATGCCACCGTCCCAGAAGGGGTACCAGAGCCCTTCGGCGATGGTGCGCACCTGCGCGTCGTCGGCCTTGTTCGGGTGCAGCAGCACGACATCGATGTCGCTGCCCGGACAGAGCACGCCCCCCGCGTAGCCGCCGGTGGCCATCAGCGCCCATCCCGACGGCAGGTCGGAGGCCAGGCTCTCGAACCACGAGTCGGCCTGCTGCGACAACCGCCGCGCGAGGCTACGCCCGGCGAGGTCGGCGTCGCCGACGAGCTGGGTGCGCAACCGCTTGATGGTCGCGGCGTCGATCGGTCGGGCCATCGTCAGTTCCCCCGCACCGATCGTGTTCCGGGTCGACCGACACGTGGGCGCGCGAGGAGAGCCATGGCGACAGTCTCTCCGGTGAGGGGGGCGTGACGCACCATCCTGTGCTTCGCGTTCATCGATGCTTCTCCAAGCTGAAACACATCCTTCGTACGTTGCAGACGTGATCCCGTCCGACGCAGATCTCGAGTCCCTCGAGGACCTCGCGGAACACGCCGGGGTGGAACTCGTGACCTGGCCGGCCGACGAGCACCGTCGACAATCCCTCGCCCGGGCCGGTGTGCCGCGGTTGCTGCTGGTGAGCCCCGAGGCCGACGCGCCGACGGGTCTGGGGCTCGACGAGGACTGGGTGCGACTGCCGGCCGACGTGGGCGACGTGGTGTCCCGACTGAAGCGCCTGGGGCGCGTGCTCGAGCAACTGCAGCACGATCATCCGGTGATCGATGCGAACCACATCGTGCGCTTCGGCGGCACCAGCGTGCTGCTCAGCCCGGCACAGGCGGCGCTGGTGACGGCGTTGCTCGAGCACCCCGGTCACGTGATCGAGCGTGGGCGGCTCGAGGCGATGGTGTGGCCCGACGGCGCACCGGGACCGAAGGCGCTGGACGGGGTGGTGTTCCGGTTGCGCCGTCGACTCCAGGGTCTGGGGCTCGTGATCCGCAGCGCCCAGGCGCGCGGGTTCGCGCTCGACGCGAACGAGCCCGGCTCGGTCCGCACGAACGTGGGGTGACCGGAGCCGGGCTCGACACGATCCCGTGTGGCGGGTGCGCGCGGGGGTCGGGTGCTGACGCCTAGATGGCGTCGACGCCCGATTCGCCCGTGCGGATGCGGACGATCTGCGCGATGTCACTGACCCAGATCTTGCCGTCACCGATCTTGCCCGTGCGCGCGGCCTCGGCGATCGCACCCACGATCGAGTCGACCGACTCGTCGGCGACGACGATCTCGAGGCGAACCTTGGGCACGAAGTCGATGCGGTACTCGGCACCG
>JBILUM010000548.1:0-2850 GCA_044370995.1 Ilumatobacteraceae bacterium
GGCGACGAGGGCGTAGTGGTACTGGATCTGGTACTGGTACCAGAACGTGCTCAACATGTTGGTGGACAGCACGACCGAGCTGATCAGCGCGATGCTGGGGGCCCGGGCGAACACCCACGCGAACGGCACCGTCATCTGCCAGAAGTACCACGGCCGGTTGTCGCTCCAGTAGTGCTTCACCACCGCCACCGGATCGGTGAACACGGTCTTCAGGAAGCCGCCGGGCCCACCGAACGGAACACGCCAGGCGTTGCGCGTGGGCACGCCGATCAGGCTGCGCATCACTGCGAACATCGCGATCGCCATGAAGCTCAACGAGCCGACGATCGACAGGATGCCGATCCGCCGGTCGCGCTTGACGGCCACCCACACACCGAGCGGCACCAGCACGAGCGACACGTCCTCCTTCACCATCAACGACAGCACGAAGAACACCGTGTACATCCGCCAGCGGCGCTCGACCGCCGCATAGATGGCCATGCCGAGCAGCGGCGCGAGGTAGCTGTCGGGGTGGAAGTTCTCCCGGTTCGACCAACCGACGGCCGGGTGCAGCAGGTAGCACACCGCCAACGTGACCGCGTACGCCTCGACACCCAACAGCTTGCGACCGAGGAGGTAGACGGGCACGGCGCCGAGCGCGATGAACAGGGACTGCGTGAACATCAGCGCCCCGGCGCTCGGGAACACCCAGTAGATCGGCACCAGGAACACGAGGATGAACGACGTGTGGTCGCCCATCAGGTTCCGCCCCATCAGCGTGACGAACGGCGCGTCGAAGCGGCTCATCAGCCACACGCCCTGGTCGTACAGGCCGAAGTCGTAGGCAGAGGTCCCGAGACCGTGGTGCACGTCGAGGGTGACGCTCGTGAAGTAGGAGGTGTAGCCGGCGATGCAGGCCACGAGCACCCACTGCCAGATGGTCATCTCGCGCACCACGTCGGCGATCGACCGCAGACGAGCACGGGCGGACCCCGATCGGCGACGCCGACGCGACGGGTCGGGATCGGCCGGGCGGTCGATCGGCTCGGTGCCGACCGTCGCACCCGACGGGTCGGCGTCAGCCGTGGTCGCGTCCATCCGGCTGCGCCGCGGGGACCGTCGGGCCGGGACCGCCTGCAGGGCGGAGGACCGGCACGAGCGCCGACAGGACACCGTTCACGAACCGACCCGAATCGTCGGTGGAGAACCGCTTGGCCAACTCGACCGCCTCGTCGAGCACCACGGCGACCGGCACCTCGGGGCGACCGAGCAGCTCGAACCCGGCGATGCGCATGACCGTGAGGTCGATGAGCGGCATGCGCTTGAGGGTCCAACCCTTGGCGTGGGCGGCGATCTCGGTGTCGAGCCGCTCCTGGTGCTCGGCCACGCCGATCACCAGTTCACGGGTCATCAGGTCGGGCCGCTGCACCTGCGCGTCGATCGTCTCGAGCGGGCTGACGCCCTTCGATGCCGATTCGTACAGCAGGAGCAGCGCCCGCTCACGCGCGTCGGAGCGCTCGTCGCCCTCGATGCCCACGGGGCGTGGGCGTCGTCGCCCGTCGTCGGCCATGATGGTGCGATCAGACCCGGGAGATGTAGTCGCCGGACCGGGTGTCGACCCGGAGCCGGTCGCCGATGTTGATGTGCAGGGGAACCTGGACGACCTTGCCGGTCTCGAGGGTCGCCGACTTCTTGGCGCCGCTGACCCGGTCGCCCTGGATGCCCGGCTCGGTGTCGGTGACGGTGAGCTCGACGGCGGCCGGGATCTCGACGGTCACGATGTCGCCGTTGTAGTAGGCGATCTGCGCGATCGCCTGCTCGACCAGGTAGTCGGCAGCATCGCCGAGGGCGGCGGGCGCGACATTGGTCTGGTCGTAGCTCTCGGTGTCCATGAACACGTACTCGTCGCCGTCGCGGTACAGGAACTGCATGTCCTTCTTCTCGAGCAGCGCCTGCTCGACGCGAACGCCGGCGTTGAAGGTGCGCTCGAGGATGTTGCCGGTCTTGAGGTTGCGCAGCTTGGAGCGGACGAATGCGCTGCCCTTGCCGGGCTTGACGTGCTGGAACTCGACGACCTGGAACAGGCCGTTGTCGAGCTCGAGCGTGATCCCGTTCTTCAGGTCGTTGGTGCTGATGGCAGGCATGGATCTTCCTTGGGCGATCTGGTGAGTGCACGGCCCCCGGTGCTGGTCACCTCGACCAGATCTTCCACCCGAACGCCGCCGAAGTCACCACGATAGACGCCGGGTTCCACCGTTACGACGTCTCCCTCCTGCAAAACCCACCCGCCGGCGCTGTTCACGAAGGGATCCTCGTGGATCAGCAGGCCCACGCCGTGCCCCGTCCCATGGCTGAACCACGGGCCGAAGCCGGCGGCGGTAAGCCGGTCGCGGCACACTGCGTCGAGTTCGGCGGTCGTGAGGCCCGGGCGCACCGCGGCCACGCCGGCGACCTGGGCGTCGAGGACCGCGTCGTACACCTCGCGCTGCAGCGCCGAGGGTGTGCCGACGAGGAAGGTGCGGGTCATGTCGCTGTGGTAACCGTCGACGAGCGCGCCGACGTCGATCACCACGGTGTGGCCGTCCTCGATCACGGTGTCGGTCGGCCGATGGTGCGGCAGCGGCGCGTTCACCGGTCCGGTCGCGACGATCGTCTCGTAGCTCGGACCGGTCGCGCCGAACTCGCGCATCAGCCGCTCCAGGTCGTTGCGCACCTGGGCCTCGGTGCGGCCCGGCACGATCGTGCCGGCCACCTCGGCGAGGGCGAGGTCGGCGATCGAGCTGGCACGCTCGATGCGGGCCATCTCGGCGGCGTCCTTGGTGCGTCGGCAGGCCTCCACCAGGCCCGACGTCGGGACCAGCTCCATCGGCA
>JBILUM010000550.1:0-2840 GCA_044370995.1 Ilumatobacteraceae bacterium
TCGCACGTAGCGCAGCACGTCGGGCAGCCGATGGGCGCCGGTGGCCACCACGAAGCCGGGGCGCACCAGACGGTCGAGCTGGGCGAGCGCGTCCTCGGCCGAGGGTCGCACCGGATCGGCCTTGAGCCGTGCGAGCCGCTGCTCCACCTCGTGCGCGGCGCCGAGGATCTCGGCGACGGTCGCCAGCGCGGTCGCCGTGCGGGTCGGCACCTCGTCGGCGGCGCGTCGGCGGAGTGCGATGAACTCGGCCTCGGTCCACACCGGCCCGCCCGCCTCGGTCAGGAGCCGATCGGTGGCCGCCACCGTGCAGTCGCGCACGAGGTCGTCGAGCCCGAACGGTGAACGGGCGATCGTGAGTCGCGTGGCGTTCGTGAGCTTCGCCTCCCCCGCCCGCTTCGACACCGGCACCGTGAGCAGGAGCAGTCGGCGCACGCCGAGGCGCATCACCCGCTGCTGCAGATCGGGGTTGGTGAGCACACGCAGCGACACCGAGTCGCCGTCGTCCACCAACGCCGGGTAGCCGCGCACCACGCGTCCGTCGGCGCTGCCCTCGATCTCGCGGGGGAGATCCTCGACATCCCAGTGCGTGATGCCGGCGCGCTCCTCGATCGGCATCACCCTCGCCACGGCCGACCGGATGCGTGGATTCAGCTTGGTGCGCAGCTCGGCGAGATCCTTGCTCACGCCCAACCGAGCGCCTCGCTCGTCCTCCACCGAGAACGACACGCGCAGGTGAGCCGGCACCTTGTCGAGCTCGAAGATCTCCGGCGGCACGATCACGCCCGACGCATCGGTGAGGGCACGGCCGAGCACCGCGAGGAACGGCTCGTCGGTCGGCGCGAGCGGGAGGCGTCGCCACGCCTCGGCCGTCGTCTCGCCGATCGGGTGCAGCTCCTTGCGGTAGATCTTCGGCAGCGACTTCACGAGCGCGGCCACGAGTTCCTCGCGCATGCCCGGCACCTGCCAGTCGAACCCGTCCCCTCGCACGCGGTTGAGCACCGCGAGCGGCACGTGCACCAGCACACCGTCGTCGGGGGCACCGGGGTCGAAGCGGTAGGTGACGTCGAGCATGAGATCGTCCTGGGTCCACGTGCCGGGGAAGTCGCGCGGGTCGAGCACCGTCTCGGCCGCGCCCCGCAACGCCGACAGCTTCTCGACCGACAGGGTGAGCAGCTCGGGATCGGCCCGGCGGGCGTTCTTCCACCACTTGTCGAACTCGCGGCCCGACGTGACCGAGGTCGGCAGCAGTCGGTCGTAGAAGGCGAACACGACGGCGTCGTCGGCGAGGTCGACCCGTCGGACCCGCTCGCCCAGGTCGCGCAAGCTGTCGACGAAGGCCCGGTTGGCGGCGAGGAACGCGTGTGGCGCCTGCCAGTCGCCCTCCACCAGCGCATGGCGCACGAACAGCTCGCGGGCCATCTCCGGGTCGAGCCGGTCGAGACCGATCGCCCGCCCGCTCACGACCGGGAGGCCGAACAGGGTGGCGCGCTCGGTGATGACGGCCGACCCTCGACGGGCATCCCAGCGCGGGTCGTCGTACGACCGCTTCACGAGATGGCCGCCGAGTCGCTCTGCCCACTCCGGCTGGATCGGGGCGACGGTGCGGGCCCACAGCCGGTTCGTCTCCACCAGTTCGGCCGCCATCACCCAGCGCGGCAGCTGCTTGGCGACCGACGACTGGCCCGTGATCGCGAACTTCGATCCGTGCGCGCCGCGGTACTCGCGTGCGTCGCGACGGTCCTGTCGGCTGCCGGGCACCGGCTCGGCGGCCGGCCCACGGCCCTCGCGGCCGGTCGTGTCGCGCATGCCGATCTGCGACAGCAGGCCCGACAGCAGCGCCTGGTGCACACGGTCGGGGTGGCCGGCCTCGTTGCCGTGGCGCACGCCGATCTGACCCGCCACCTGGCGCAGCTGGCTGTACAGGTCCTGCCACTCGCGCACGCGCAGGTAGTTGAGGTACTCGGCCCGACAGAGCTTGCGGAACTGGCTCGAACCGAGCTGCTGCTGACGCTCGCGCAGGTGGTCCCACAACCGCACGTAGGCGAGGAAATCCGACCCGTCGACCGCGAACCGGCGGTGCAGTTCGTCGGCCGCCTGACGGTGTTCCGCCGGTCGCTCGCGGGGATCCTGGATCGACAGGGCGGACGCGATCACGAGCACCTCGCGCACACAGCCGTGGCGCTCCGCCTCGATGACCATGCGCCCGAGGCGGGGGTCGACCGGCAGCCTCGCCAACCGCGTGCCGAGCGGGGTGAGGCGACGGTTCGCCTGGCCCTCGACCGCGTCGGCGATCGCACCGAGTTCCTCCAGCAGCGCGAAGCCGTCGCGGATCGCCCTCGGATCGGGCGGGTCGAGGAACGGGAAGGCGGCCACGTCGCCCAGGCCGAGCGCCGTCATCTGCAGGATGACCGACGCGAGGTTGGTGCGCAGGATCTCGGGTTCGGTGAACTCCGGCCGACCGAGGAAGTCGTCCTCGCCGAACAGCCGGATGCACACGCCGGCAGCGACGCGACCGCATCGGCCGGCGCGCTGGTTGGCCGACGCCTGCGACACCGGCTCGATCGGCAACCGCTGCACCTTGAGCCGGTGGCTGTAGCGGGAGATGCGCGCCGACCCGGCGTCGACCACGTAGCGCACACCCGGCACGGTGAGCGACGTCTCCGCGACGTTCGTGGCGAGCACCACGCGCCGGCCGGCGTGCGGTTGGAAGATGCGGTGCTGCTCGACCGCCGACAACCGGGCGTACAGCGGCAGCACCTCGGTGTGGCGGAGGTCGAGCCGGCGGATCGCGTCGGCGGTGTCGTGGATCTCTCGCTCGCCGCTCAGGAACACGAGCACGT
>JBILUM010000551.1:0-2830 GCA_044370995.1 Ilumatobacteraceae bacterium
CCTAGAGTGCCGCCCGATGACGCAGCCGGTCGTGGGGACTCTCAAGAATGTGGCTGGCCGGCAACGCGCCGTTCAGCTGCTCGTCGGATTGCTGGTGGCGATCGTCACGATGGCGGGCTTGTCGTCGGCGGCCTCGGCCGAGGGCGAGGCGATCCGGGTGCAGGTCAAGGATCAGCAGCGCGACGCCGCGGGCAAGACCGACAACCAGCCCGTGGTCGGGGTCAAGGTCACCGTGCTCGACGCCTCGGGCGCCGAGGTCGGCACCGCCGTCACCGACGCCAAGGGCGTCGCGCTCATCCCGGTGCCCGGGAGGGCCGACTACACGGTGCGGATCGACGAGAGCACGCTGCCCGACGGGGTGGAGTTGTCCGCCGAGAGCCCTGCGGAGCAGACGGTCGCCGGCGACTCGTTCGTGACCGCCACCAAGATCGTCAACTTCTTCACCGGTGCGTCCCAGAGCGAGTCCACGTCCACCACCGAGCGGATCGCGCAGCGCTTCGCCGACGGCATCCGGCTCGGCCTCATCATCGCGATGTGCTCGGTGGGCCTCTCGCTCATCTTCGGCACGACCGGCCTCACCAACTTCGCCCATGGCGAAATGGTCACCTTCGGAGCGGTGACCGCCTACTTCTTCAACGACCTCGGCCTCCACATCCTCATCGCTGCTCCGATCGCGATCGTGGCCGGCGGCCTGTTCGGCTATCTGCTCGACGCCGGCGGGTTCGCCAGGTTCCGCAAACGCGGCATCGGGCTCATCTCGCAGATGGTGATCACGCTCGGCCTGTCGATCGCCCTCAAGAACTTCTTCCTCTGGCGCTTCGGCGGCCGTGACAAGCCCTTCCTCGACTACACCAACCAGGTCGGCACCAAGATCGGCCCGATCACCATCACCCAGCGAGACCTGATCGTGACGATCCTCGCTGCGATCGTGCTGGTGGCGGTGGCGCTCGTCCTGCAGTACACGCGTCTCGGCAAGGCGACGAGAGCGGTGAGCGACAACGCCGACCTGGCGTCGTCCACCGGCATCGACAGCTCCAAGGTGATCCGCATCATCTGGGTCGCCGGTGGTGCCCTGGCTGCCATGGGCGGCGTGTTCCGCGGTCTCGACGAACAGGTCTCCTGGGACATGGGCACGTCGCTGCTGTTCCTGATGTTCGCCGGCATCACCCTCGGCGGCCTCGGCAGCGCCTACGGCGCACTCATGGGTGGCTTCGTGGTCGGCATCCTGGTGGAGACCTCCACCCTGGTGGGCGTCCCCACCGAACTCAAGGCGGCCCCAGCGCTGTTCATCCTGATCCTCATCCTCCTCGTCCGGCCGCAGGGCATCCTCGGACGAGCCCAACGAGTCGGTTAAGGGAGGCGCGCGATGGACATCGGAGCCGTACTCGAGAACGCGATCCTGCAGTTCATCGGGTTCAACGCGTGCTACTACGCGATCGCCGCGATCGGTCTCAACGTGCAGTTCGGCTTCGCCGGCCTGCTCAACTTCGGCCAGGCCGCCTTCATGGCCGCCGGTGCCTATGGCATCGGCCAGACCGTCTCGATCTTCGGCATCTCGCTGTGGTGGGGCATCCCACTCGGCATCGGCTACTCGATCTTCCTCGGTCTGCTCATGGGTATCCCCACCCTCCGATTGCGGGCCGACTACCTCGCGATCGTCACGATCGCCTCCGCCGAGATCGTTCGACTCATCGTCCGTTCGGTGAAGTTCCGCGACCAGTTCGGTGGCACCGACGGCCTCAAGGGCTTCGCCGACGCCTACCAGGACCTGGGCGTCAGGCTCGGCCTCGAGCTGGCCGGCGAGTACGGCTTCTGGATCTTCACCTTCAGCGGACGCAACCTGTGGAACCTCATCGTCGGCTGGACCCTCGTCGCCATCTTCGGCGTCATCGTCTGGGCGCTGATGAGGAGCCCGTGGGGGCGAGTGCTCAAGGCCATCCGCGAGGACGAGGACGCCGTGCGCAGCCTCGGCAAGAACGTCTTCAGCTACAAGATGCAGGCGCTCGTGCTCGGCGGTGTCATCGGCTCGTTCGCCGGCATGATGTTCGCTCTCGGCAACGCGAACGTGCAGCCCGACAACTTCAGCCGCGACCTCACGTTCTTCGTGCTCACCGGCCTGGTGCTCGGCGGTGTGGCGAAGGTGACCGGTTCGATCATCGGTCCGATGATGTTCTGGGGCATCTACGCATTCCTCGACAGCCTGCTGCGTGAACTGGTCGTCGAACCCGTGCGCATCGGTGACTTCACCCTCTTGCAGTCCACCGACGTCGGCGTCGTGGTCTACATGATCATGGGCATCCTGCTCGTGGTGCTGATGGTCTACCGGCCGCAGGGCGTGTTCGGGAACAAGAAGGAGATGGCTTTTGAAGGACGCTGACGACCTGTCCGCGGCCGAGCCGGCCGCAGAGGATGCTCCGCGCGAACTGTCGGAGTACGCCCGTGTCGCCAGGGCCGCCCTCGCCGGCGTCTCCCCGGAGCCGGGCGCGAGCAAGCCCGACCCGATCCTCACCGCCTCCGGCATCCGTCGCGCGTTCGGCGGCATCGTCGCCGTCGACGTCGAGCGCTTCGAGGTGCAGCGCGGTTCGATCACCGCACTCATCGGCCCCAACGGTGCCGGCAAGACCACGTTCTTCAACCTGATGACCGGCTTCGACAAGCCGAACACCGGCCAGTGGGCCTTCGACGGCGTCTCGATGGACGGCGTCCAGCCGCACCGCATGGCCGTACGCGGCATGGTGCGAACCTTCCAGCTCACCAAGAGCCTCACCAAGCTGCCCGTCATCGAGAACATGAAGCTCGGTGCGACCGGTCAGAAGGGTGAGAAGTGGTG
>JBILUM010000552.1:0-2822 GCA_044370995.1 Ilumatobacteraceae bacterium
TCAACATGGTGGCCAAGAGCCTGGTGCTCGAACCGGGCGACGAGATCCTCACGACCGACCACGAGTACGGGGCGATGGACCGCACGTGGAAGGTGATCTGTGCCGCGACGGGCGCCCGGTACGTCCAGACCCACATCCCGTTCGCCGTCACCGCCGACGACTTCGTCGAGCGGGTGTGGGCGCAGCGAAGCACCCGGACGAAGGTGCTGTTCCTCAGCCACATGACCAGCGCCACCGCGACGAGGTTCCCGGTGGAGGAACTGGTGACGCGGGCCCGCGAGGCCGGCATCCTCACGATCATCGACGGGGCGCACATCCCCGGACACGTGCCGCTCGACCTCACCGCGCTCGGCGCCGACATCTACACCGGCGCGAACCACAAGTGGCTGTGCGCTCCCAAGGGATCGGCGTTCGTGCACGCCCGTCCCGAGGTGCAGCACCTGCTCCGGCCACTCGTCGTCAGTTGGGGCTGGGAGAGCGATCACCCGAGCGGGTCGCAGTTCGTCGACCACCACGAATGGCAGGGCACCCGCGACCTGTCGCCGTTCCTCGCAACGCCGGCGGCGATCGACTGGGTCACGTCCCAGGACTGGCCGACGGTGCAGGCCCGCTGCCACGCGCGCCTGCGCCGCGCACTCGAACGGATCGACGATCTGACGGGGCTCCCGTCCGCGTACGCCGACGACGGGTTCGACTGGTTCGCCCAACTCGCCGTCGTCCGGCTCCCCGACCTCGATCCCGTCGTGCTCAAGCAACGGCTGTACGACGAGTTCCGCGTCGAGACGCCCGTCCATCGTTTCCGCGACCAGGTGTTGCTCCGCATCTCGATCGTCGCCTACAACACTGACGACGACGTCGACGCGCTCGTCGACGCACTCACCGTCCTGCTGGAGGACCACCGATGAGGACACCGCCGCTCAACCCGGTCGGCACGCTGTTCGGCGTACCGGCGACACACGACCCGGCAGGCAGCAAGCTCGCCGTGCTCGGCGTGCCGTTCGACATGGGCTATCACCCCACCCGCATCGGCTCACGCGGCGGGCCGGCACACGTCCGCGCCCACTCGGCGCTGGTGGCCGAGCACCTCGACGGCTTCGGGCTGAACCTGCTCGAGCGCCTGTCGGTCGTCGACCTCGGCGACGTGCAGGTGCTGCCCGGCAACGTCGAACAGAGCTACCCGAACATCGAGCGCGCCGTCGCCGAGATCATCGCCGCCGGTTCGGTACCGCTCACCTTCGGCGGAGACGGCGCCGTGTCGCTCCCGCAGCTGCGGGCGTGCAAGCGCGGGCTCGGTCGGGAGTTCGCGCTCGTCCACGTCGACGCCCACACCGACGCCTACAAGGACGTCTATCCCTACGAGTACAACAACGCGAACACCTTCATCCACGTGGTCGACGAGCACATCGTCGATCCGGGCACCTCGCTCCATGTCGGCATGCGCGACACCGACTACGGCGATCATCTCGGCATCAACCAGTACGCACGAGAACTCGGATACGCGGTCATCACCATGGACGAGATCGTCTCCATGGGTGTCCCCGAACTCGCCTCGAGGATCCGCGATCGCGTGGGATCGCTCCCGATCTACCTGTGCTGGGACATGGACGTGTTCGATCCGTCGGTCGCTCCCGGTGTGGTCACGCCCTCTTGGGGCGGGATCACCGTGCGGGAGGGACTGGGCCTCCTCCGTGCCATGCGCGGCCTCGAGTTCATCGCGTTCGACATCAACACCGTCAGTCCTCCTCACGACCACCTGGGCATCACCGGCAGCCTCGCGGCGCAGGTCGCGATGGAATGCGTGTTCCTGCTCGACTCGTGGCGCACGGTGTCGGCAGCATGAGCCTCGTCACCGTCGACGAGATCAACGCGTTCCTCGAGCGCGACTTCTCCGGCAGCGGCAACCGGTGCGAGGCGGTGGGGGAGCGCTGGGCGACCGCGATCCTGCCGACGGACGCGGCCACCCTCCGGCCCGGCGGGATCATCAGCGGCCCCACCGTGTTCGGCATCTGCGATGCCGCGCTGTACTACGCGTGTTTCACGGCGATCGGGATCGAACCGATGACGCTCACGAGCGAGCTGTCGATCAGGTTCATGCGACCGGCCCGGGGCGAGGTCCTCCGTGCGAGGGCCGAGCTGCACCAGGTGGGTCGGCGCTCGATCATCGGGTCGATCGTTGCCTGGACCGACGACCCGGCCAAGCCCGTGGCCGTCGCCCAGGGCACCTACGTCCGGCCGGCCGGCTGATCGCACCACGACACCCGCAACGACACCCGCAACGACACCCGCAACGACACCCGCAACGACACCCGGCGACCGGTGGATGCGCAGCCCCGCCATCGTGACTAGGGTCGGCGCCCATGACCGAGCGCACCAAGCCCTCCATCACCATCCCCGAGGGCGAGCCGCCCGCCGATCTGTTGATCGAGGACGAGATCGTCGGCGACGGCGACGAAGCCGTCGTCGGCAAGCGGGTCATCGTGCACTACGCCGGTGTGGCGTGGAGCACCGGCCGCGAATTCGACGCCAGCTGGAACCGTGGCGACACGTTCGACTTCCGCCTCGGCGCTCGTGAGGTGATCGAGGGCTGGGACAAGGGCGTGGCCGGCATGAAGGTCGGCGGACGCCGCCGCCTCACGATCCCATCGGACATGGGCTACGGCAGCCGTGGCGCCGGCGGCGTCATCAAGGGCGGCGAGACCCTCGTCTTCGTCGTCGATCTGGTCGCGGTTCGCTGATCCTTCGCCGCGTGTGATCGCCCGGGCCCGTCTGACGGGCCGCTGCGATCAGACGCCGGTCGGCGGTGGGCTCATGCCCCCAGGTCG
>JBILUM010000553.1:0-2820 GCA_044370995.1 Ilumatobacteraceae bacterium
GCGTCGTCGAAGGTCTTCGAGCACAGCAGGCCGATGTTGAACAGGAACGGCTTGGAGACCTTGCCGGCCTTGCGGTCCCACATCACCGGAGGCGACGACGTCTGGCAGCCCATGCCCACCAGCGCGAGGCGGCTGAAGCCACGCTCTTTGGCTTCGCGCAGGGCCAGCGGGTTCGCGCAGTACGTGTAGCGGCTGCCCGCGGTGGCGAGCACCTCTTCGCGGTTGGTGACGACGACCGGCTTGGCCTTCCATGCGTCGTCCTCCTCGACACCGCTCACCAGGGCGGCCTCGATGTAGTCGTTCTGGAGCAGCCAGTTGAGCATCGCCGAGACGAAGCCACCGTCTTGGCCCTTGGTGTGCTCCTCGTCGTTGGCCGCACGGGTGAGCAGGAGCTGGCGCCACACGCCCGCCATCTCGTTGGGCTCGCGCACCCGACCGAACAGGTGCATGTCGGCCGCCGGCTCCCAGGCGCGGAAGCGTGGGCAGGCACGGGTACAGGTGGTGCAGCCCTTCTCGCCGTGGATGCAGTTGTCGAGGCCGAGCTCCTCTTCGAGGTGGAAGGGCTTGTACTTGCCCTCCTCGTGCTCATAGCCGATCACGTCGTGTGGGCAGGTGACCACGCAACCGGCACATCCCGTGCACAGGCCGGTGGTGATGACCTCCGCGTAGAGCTCTTTCCACTGTGCGGTCCAGCGCTCGGCCTTCGGGGCGGCGCCGGGGGAGGACGGGGGTGCGGGCTCGGTCACGGTCACGCAGCGACTCTAGGCATGCCGCGCCGTGCGCTGCGCCGTCGAACGGTCGGCAGCTGGTGTCCGGACGCCCCTCACATGCTCAGCGGGGAGGTACTAGTACCAACGTCTCATGGCGCGCGCCCGCTCGTTACGGTCTGCTGACGGAGTCGTCTCCGCCCGTGACGACACCATCCCGGGTCGAGGCCGCTCAACCGAGCAGGCCCGCCATTGGTCCGAGGTGGTGGATGGTCAGCCCGCCCGCAGACCAGTCCACCACCATCGGGCCCCGGGCGGCTCGACTTCCTCGCCCTGCCGCCCGGCTCGCGCCGACCCCGACCTCGATCCCGGCCCCCGGCTCGTACGCCCGGCTCTTCCGTCGCCCACCGGTCGCTCCTCGGTCGAACGGTGTGTTCACGATCGTGAGTCATTGCGGAAACAACCACGTAACAGTTCCGCGGAAGTGTGCGGCAGCCCCTACTCACGTCCGGGCGCCGCCGGTGGCGCACGGCATCCCATCCACGGAGCACTCTTATATGGACAGCGGCAACATCGCCTGGGTCCTGGTGTCGGCAGCCATGGTGCTGTTCATGACACCCGGACTGGCCCTCTTCTACGGCGGCATGGACCGGGGACGCAACGTCCTGAACATGCTGATGATGAACTTCTACTGCGTGTTGATCGTGCCGATCGTCTGGGTCGCCGTCGGCTACACGCTCGCCTACGGCCCGTCTGCGGTCGGCAACGACTTCATCGGCAACTTCGATGCCGCGTTCTTGAAGGACATCGCGATCACCGGTGAGGACGGCGGCATGACGCTCGCCACGGTGGCCTTCCTGGGGATGTTCGCCGCGATCACGCCGGCGCTGATCTCGGGTGCCGTGGCCGACCGCATGAAGTTCTCCGCCTGGGCGATCTTCGTCCCGCTGTGGTCACTGCTCGTCTACGTCCCCGTGTTCAAGTGGGTGTACGGCGGATGGCTCGGCCAGCGCGGCTCGCTCGACTTCGCCGGTGGCACCGCCATCCACGTCAACGCCGGCATCGCTGCGCTCGCCTGCGTGCTCGTGCTCGGCAAGCGCAAGGGCTGGCCCACCGAGGGTCACCCGCCGCACTCGATGCCGCTCGTGATGATCGGCACCGGCATCCTCTGGTTCGGTTGGTTCGGGTTCAACGCCGGCTCGGCGCTCGCCGCGAACGGCCAGGCCGTGCAGGCGTTCATGAACACGTTCCTCGCCGCTGCCGCGGCTGGGCTCGCCTGGGTCGTCGTCGAGTGGTTCCGCGACGGTCACCCCACCAACCTCGGCGCAGCGTCGGGCATCGTCGCCGGCCTCGTCGCCATCACGCCGGCTGCCGGCTTCGTGTCGGGCATGAGCCCGATCTGGATCGGTCTCGTCGCCGGCGTCGTCTGCTGCTACGCGGTGAAGCTCAAGGCGAAGGCCGGGTACGACGACGCGCTCGACGTGGTCGGCGTCCACTTCGTCGGTGGCCTCGTGGGTTCGCTCCTCATCGGCTTCTTCGCCAACCCCGAGTTCTTCGGCCTCGAGTTCATGGAGGGCATCTTCTACGGCGGCAGCGCCGAACTGCTGCTCGAGCAGGCCCTCGCCAACGGTGCGGCGATCGTGTGGTCGTTCGCGATCACCTTCGGGTTGATGAAGCTGCTCGCCCTCACCATCGGCGTCCGCGTCGACGAGGAACAGGAGGCCACCGGCCTCGACCTCGCCCTGCACGGCGAGACGGCCTACCACTCGGGCGGCCTCGGGTGACCCGGGCCGTCGACCGCCACGAACACCACCACGAACGAAGCAGGAGGACGAAATGAAGCTCATCACCGCCATCGTCAAGCCGTTCAAGCTCGACGATGTCAAGTCGGCGCTGCAGGCGGCCGGCATCACCGGCATCACGGTCAGCGAGGTGCGCGGGTTCGGTCGCCAGGGCGGTCACACCGAGGTGTACCGCGGTGCCGAGTACCGCATCGACTTCGTGCCCAAGGTTCGCCTCGAGATCGTCGTCGCCGACGAGTCGGTCGACTCGATCGTGGGTGCGATCGCCGAGGCCGCGCGCACGGGCAAGATCGGTGACGGGAAGATCTGGG
>JBILUM010000554.1:0-2818 GCA_044370995.1 Ilumatobacteraceae bacterium
CGGCGATCCGAGCGAGGCGATCACGGACGATCGCCGCCCGCCGGACGTCCCCATCGCTGCCGCAGGCCCACGCCCACATGCCGACCACCGGGAGCCGTTCCGCGCTGAGATACGCCCAGTTCGCGTCGACCACCTCGCCGTCGCGGCCGATCTGCTGCTCGAACAACTCCTCGAGCAGCGTTCGTTCTCCGACGGCGCCCGCCATCGCGGCATAGGCGGCCTCGAACGTCGCCAGGTTCCCGAAGTCGGCCCGCACCGCGGTCATCATCTCGAAGGTCGGTCTCGACGGGCCGGTGTCGTAGGCGCGGATGCCGGAGTTCGCGAAGTAGACCCAGCTGAAGTTGCCGTCGTCGATCGTCGACGCGTGGGCCAGCGCCTCCTGGCCCGCCGACTCGGCGTCGTCGTAGCGGCCCTCGATCTGTGCGACGGCGGCGAGCATGTTCGACGACAGCGCGAGTTCGTACGGACGCCGCAGACGTTCGGCGATCGTCCGGTACTCGGACACCGCCTCCCGGAAGCGTGCCGCTTCACCGAGTTCGAGGGCTGCCCACGCCTGCCGGTACCAGCCGGTCGACAGCACCGGCAGGTCCTGCCGGGCCTGCGCGACACGGATGATGTCGCGCGCCAGCCGTCCGAGCGGCTCGGGGTCGTCGACGACCAACGAGTCGCGCAGGCTGCCGAGCGATATGAGCAGCTCCTCGGAGACGTCGGGGCTCGACACGGCCTCGGCCACCAGGTCGGCAGCTTCACGCCGGCGCAGCTCCGCTTCGTCGGAGTCGACGAAGCCCAGTTGGCGACGGAGGGTGGCGAGCAGCGCAGGACGCAGCACCATCTCGCCGGGGTCGAGCCGGGCGATCGCATCCTCCAACTCGGCGATCCGCTCGGGGTCGCTCTGGGTGTAGCGCACGCTCGCCGACAGCCCGAGGACGGCGCGGGCGAACACCGCCGCGTCACCGGCCGCGTCGGCGACCCGCAGTGCATCGAGCAGGTGTTCCTTGCCCTCGCTCAGGCTGCCGGCCGCCATCAACGCAGACCCGAGCCGCACCAGGGTGTCGGCGTACTCGGCGCTCGGCTCGTCCCAGGTCGCGATCGCACGTTCGAAGCAGGCGATCGCCTCGTCGACCGAGGCTGCAGCGGAGGCGGCGATACCGGCCCGTGCGGACCAGCGGGCTGCGGTGCTCCGTGTGGTCGGATCACCCGCCGCCACGACCGCCCAGTGCCTGGCGACATCGACGATCTCGCCCGCTGCGACGGGGTTCCGATCGGCGAGCCATGTCGCCGCGGAGCGGTGCAACCCGAGGCGTCTCAGCTGGGATGTGCCCTCGTAGATGGCCGAGCTCACGAGGCCGTGCGAGAAGGCGACCATCGCTGCGGTGCGTTCCACCACGAGGCTCGACAGCAACGAGTCCTCGGCCGCGGCGAGCAGCGTCTCACCGTCGAGGCCGGCCATGCGGCCTGCGAGGTGGAGGTCGAACTCCTGGCCCAGCACCGCGCCCGCACGCAACAGCGCCTGTGCCTCGGTCGACAGTCCGGCGACGCGGAGGTCGATCGTCTGCCTGATCCCCTCGGGGACCGTCGGCCTCGCGCTCCACGGTTCCACGCCGTGGCGGAGGAGGTGCTCGGTGAGTTCTCGGATGAAGAGCGGGTTGCCGTTGGTGGCGCCGCTGACGGCGTCGATCAACCCGTCGGACGTCTCGGCACCGGCAACGTCGGACACCAATTCGACGAGTTCGGCCCTGCTGAGGCCGTCGAGTTGCACCGACGCGACCACGCAACGGCGACGCAGTTCGGCGAGCGCTGCACCGGTCGCCGTCGTGACGTCGGTCGAGCGGATCGTGCCCACGATCATCACGTCGGCGAGCCGTTCGTGCGACGAGAGGAAGGCGAGCATGGCGAGCGTGCCCTGATCGGCCCAGTGGAGGTCGTCGAGCACCACGAGCGTCGGTCCGGTCGAGCCCAGGAGGTTCGCCGCCGTCTCGAAGAGCTGGCGCCGCTCCACCGTCGGGTCGGACCGGCTCGGCATGAGCGGATCCGACGAACCGTCGACGAGGCCCGGCACGAGGCGACCCAGATCGCGCAGTTCGATCGGCACCCCCGTGTCGAAGCGCCGCAACGCGGTCCGGATCGGCTCGATCCACGCTTCGAACACGCCAAGTTGGTGCGTCGTCGAGCGACCGACCAGCACCGTGACGCCCTGCTGGGCCAATTCGGCAGCGAACTCGTCCGCCAGGGTGGTCTTGCCCACGCCGGCCTCGCCGGTCACCAACGCGACCCTGGCGCGTCGCGTCCATGCATCCCGCAGGACCTGCAGCTCGACCACCCGGCCGACGAACGGCCGATGGCCCGGGCGCGACGTGTCGGGCGAGGCCGGGTCGCGCGGCGCGAGCTGCCGGCCGGTCGGAGCGGTCACCGGATCGCCCGTCGCCGCGGCGATCATGGCGGCTCGCTGCTCGGCGTCGACACCGAGCGCATCGCAGAGCAGCCCGACCGTGGTGAGGCGGGGAGACGTGCGACGGCCCGCCTCCAGCGCGGCGACGCCCGCTGCGCTGATCCCGGATCGTTCGGCGAGCCGTTCCTGGGTGAGCCCGGCCGCCGTCCGCAGTCGTCGCAGCGACGCGCCGAAGGTCTCCGTCGATGCCACTCGACCACGCTAGGCGACCGAGCTCGCTCGTGCATCGGCGACGTCGCCGGTCGAGGCAGGTCAGGCGGTGGGCACGCCCGAGTCGGCCCGGGCGCTGCGGGCGAGCTTCGCGCCTGCGTGCCCCGGTCGCGGGCCATCGACGAGGCGGCCGTCGCGGAGTTCGACGACGCGGTCGAC
>JBILUM010000555.1:0-2817 GCA_044370995.1 Ilumatobacteraceae bacterium
TGCCGATGAGGGTGGAGCTGATCTCGAGCGGCCAGTCGTTGGCGCGGGCCTCGGCGCCCACCAGGGCGCCGACGCGGTTGGCGCGGTCGGGGGAGTGGGGGCCGTTGATCAGCGGCTTCAGCTGGTCGAGGTCGATCTCGACGAGCTGGTCGTACTGGGCGCCGTCGTCGGGGCGCAGGTTCGCGGCGGCCTTGTCGGCGGCGTCGGCGATCGCTTCGCGACCGGTGGCCTTCAGGTATTGCGCCATGTTGTGGTCGTAGGGGAACACGCTGCAGGTGGCGCCGATCTCGGCGCCCATGTTGCAGATCGTGGCCTTGCCCGTGGCCGAGATGCTGTCGGCGCCCGGGCCGTGGTACTCGATGATCGCTCCGGTGCCGCCCTCGACGGTGAGCACGCGGGCGACCTCGAGGATGACGTCCTTCGGCGACGACCAGCCCGAGAGCGTGCCGGTGAGCTTGACTCCGATGACCTTCGGCCAGCGGACGTTGAACGGGAAGCCGGTCATGACGTCGACGGCGTCCGCGCCGCCCACGCCGATCGCGACCATGCCGAGCCCGCCGGCGTTGGGGGTGTGGCTGTCGGTGCCGATCATCATGCCGCCGGGGAACGCGTAGTTCTCGAGCACGACCTGGTGGATGATGCCGCTGCCGGGGCCCCAGAAGCCGATGCCGTACTTGGCGCTCACGGAGCGGAGGAAGTCGTAGACCTCCTTGTTGGTGTCGACCGCGACGCCGAGGTCGATGCGGGCGCCGACCTTGGCCTGGATGAGGTGGTCGCAGTGCACGGTCGACGGTACGGCGGTGGTGGGCAGGCCAGCGGTCATGAACTGCAGCAGCGCCATCTGCGCCGTCGCGTCCTGCATCGCGACGCGGTCGGGGTGGAAGTCGTTGTAGGTGCCGCCGCGCTCGATGGGTTCGGTCGGGTCGTACAGGTGGTTGAGGAGGATCTTCTCGGTGAGGGTGAGCGGGCGGCCGAAGCGCTGGCGGCCTGCTGCGACGCGCTCGTCGAGCGTGGCGTAGACGCCCGTTACGAGTTGGATCGGTGTTCCGGCGGTGACGGTCATGGTGGCTCCTCTATCCTCGGGTGTTCAGTCGCGAACTGGTCGTGACGAGATCGATCGTGCGGTCGCCCGCACCTCCGGTCGGTGCCATCGCGCACCGCTCGATGTAGACAACTCTAATACAAGTGACCGCTCCCCACAATCATCCCCCGGACTCGACGATCACGCGGCCGCTGCGGCGGCCACCCGTGATCCTCGTGCACGCCACCGCCCCCACGCGCACCGCCGACGTCGGCGGCTGGACCGACACGTGGTTCGCCCGCCGTGGCACCGTGTGCAACATCGCGATCGACCATCGCTCCGACGTGCGCCTCCGCGCCCAGCCCGGATCCGACCGCTGGGTCCGCCTCATCGTCCGCATGACCGGCGAGGACTACGAGTTCTCGCCGGGCGAGCCGCCGGGTCGTCACCCGATCATCGAGCATGCGATCGCCGTCTCCGACATCCCGGGCTCGATCGAGGTCGACATCGCCGACTCGACGGTCGCCGGGTCGGGCCTCGGCACCTCGGCCTCGGTGATGGTCGCACTCGTGAGTGCGCTCGCCGCAGCGATCGGTGACCCGCTCGACGCCGGCGAAGCGGCGGCGATGGCGCACTCCTACGAGACGGTGACGGGCAAGCAGTCGGGCGTGCAGGACCATGCCGCTGCCGCGTGGGGCGGCATCAGCCGGTTCGACGTCCAGTACCCGATGGTGCGGCGCGAGCTGATCGTGCCCCCGCCTGCCGCCGCCGCGCAGCTCGCGGCTCGACTGCACACGGTCTATCTGGGTGCCCCGCACGCCTCGTCGGCACTGCACGACGAGGTGATCGGACGCCTCGACGCCGGCCACGGTGAGGACGAGCTCGAGCAGATGCGCATCGCCGCCCGGTCGGCTGCCGACGCGCTCGCGATCGGCGACCTCGGTGCATTCGGCATGGCGCTGCACGAGAGCCACGAGGCGATCGAGTCGATGCACGCCGCTCTCGTCGGCGACGACGCGCACGCCCTGGTGGCGCTGGCTCGCGAGCACGGTGCCCGCGGGTGGAAGGTGAACGGCGCCGGTGGTCATGGCGGGTCGATCGCCGTGCTCGGTCCCGAGGACCACGACGCCGACCTTGCGTTCCGCGCCGCGATCGCGCAGCATGCCCGATGGCAGCGGTTCGACGTGGCGATCGGTGCGCCGGGCGTGACGACGGAGGTATCGGTGGTGGAGGGCAGGGATCTCGCTGAGATGAGGGCCGGGCTGCCCGCCGACGACAGCGACCCCACCGGCGACCTGATCCGGAGCGATTCGTGAGGACGATCCGGTACCAGCAGATCGCCGACGAGCTCCGCACTCGTCTCGGTGCCGTCGGCGCGGGCGAGGTGCTGCCGAGCGAGGCCGATCTCTCCACCGAGTTCGGCGTGAGCCGGGTCACCATCCGGCGTGCACTCGAGATCCTGCGCGACGAGGGGCTCGTCGACGCCCGTCAGGGCTTCGGCTGGTACGTCGCCGGTGAACCGCTGCGCCAGCACCTCGACGAGCTCGGCACGATCGAGGGTCAGCTCGAGCGCCGCGGCATCAAGCCCGAGCGGCGGGTGGTCGAGTTCGACTTCCGCGCCGCGCCCAAGCGCGTCGCGGAGGTGCTCGGCGTCGAGCAGGTCCTGCGAGTGAAGCGTCTGAACCTCGCCGACGGTCAGCCGTTCGCGGTGGTGACGGTGTGGTGCCCGGCCGAGCTCGGCCAGCACCTCAGTCGACACGACGTCGAGCAGCGACCCTTCTACGAGATGCTCGGCG
>JBILUM010000556.1:0-2814 GCA_044370995.1 Ilumatobacteraceae bacterium
AGCCGCCCTCCGCCGAGGCCCGCGCCGGCGCCGGTGGCCGCTTCCACTCGGTCGGCGTGCCCACCGAGCGCTCCAAGGACTTCCAGGGCACCGCGTCCCGGCTGTCCGAGCGCATGCGCACCGAACGCGTGGGGGTCGTGGTCGTCATCACCCTCGCCGTCGTGAGTGCCACCATGGTCGTGTTCGGACCGAAGGTGCTCGGCTGGGCGACCGACGAGGTGTTCGACGGCATCACCGGACGCAACGGTGCGGCAGGCATCGACTTCGGCCGACTGCACCGCATCCTGCTCTTCGCGCTCGCGCTGTACGTGGTGTCGTACGCGTTGGCGACCCTGCAGGCGTGGCTGCTCGCCGGCATCGTGCAGCGCACCATGAACACGCTCCGCAACGACGTGGAGGCCAAGCTCAACCGCTTGCCGCTCGGCTACGTCGACGCACAACCCCGCGGCGACCTGCTGAGCCGGGTCACCAACGACATCGACAACGTCGCCCAGAGCCTGCAGCAGACCCTCAGCCAGCTGCTCACCTCCGCCCTCACCATCGTCGGCGTGCTGGTGATGATGTTCTGGATCTCACCGTTGCTCGCCCTCGTCGCAGTGATCACGGTGCCCATGTCGATCCTGTCGATGAAGGCGATCGCCAAGCGGTCGAAGACCCGCTTCATGGCCCAGTGGAAGCACACCGGCGCCCTCAACGCCCAGGTGGAGGAGGTCTTCACCGGCCACGCGATCGTGCGGGCCTTCGGCCGCCAGGGTCAGGCACGGGAGCGCTTCGCGGCCACCAACCAGCAGATGTACCAGGCCGGCTTCGAGGCCCAGTTCGCGGCCGGATCGATCCAGCCGATGATGATGTTCCTCGGCAACGTCGGCTACGTCGCGATCGCTGTCGTGGGCGGTCTGCGGGTGTCGTCGGGGGCGCTCGGCCTGGGCGACGTGCAGGCGTTCATCCAGTACCAGCGCCAGTTCACGATGCCGCTCACCCAGTTCGCCTCGATGATCAACGTGCTCCAGTCGGGCATCGCCTCGGCCGAGCGCGTGTTCGAACTGCTCGACGCCCCCGAGGAACCGGCCGACGTCGCCACATCGGCCACGCCGCAGCCGGCCGTCGGACGCGTGGCGTTCGAACACGTGTCGTTCCGCTACGACCCCGACCGGCCGCTCATCACCGATCTGTCGCTGGTGGCCGAACCGGGCACCACCGTCGCGATCGTCGGCCCCACCGGTGCCGGCAAGACCACCCTCGTCAACCTGCTGATGCGCTTCTACGACCTGCAGGAGGGGCGGATCACCCTCGACGGCCGCGACATCGCCCAGATGCCCCGCCGCGAGCTGCGCGAGCAGTTGGGCATGGTGCTGCAGGACACGTGGTTGTTCGGAGGCACGATCCTCGAGAACATCCGCTACGGCAACCCCGATGCGACCGACGACGAGGTGCACGCCGCAGCGCGCGCCACATACGTCGACCGCTTCGTGCACTCGCTCCCGCTCGGCTACCAGACCGTCATCAACGACGAGGGCAGCAACGTGAGCGCCGGCGAGAAGCAGCTCATCACCATCGCCCGTGCGTTCCTGTCGGACCCGACCATCCTGATCCTCGACGAGGCGACCAGCTCGGTCGACACCCGTACCGAGGTGCTGATCCAGCGGGCGATGGCCGCGCTGCGCCAACAGCGCACGAGCTTCGTGATCGCCCACCGCCTGTCGACGATCCGCGATGCCGACGTGATCCTGGTGATGGACGCCGGCCGCATCGTCGAACAGGGCAACCATCACGAGCTGCTCGTGCAGCAGGGTGCGTACTTCGAGCTCTACCAGTCGCAGTTCGCCGGCGCCGCCACCGACCTCGCCTGATCACGCCTCGCCGGCCGGGTCCACGCCCGACCGGTTCGGGTACCGGTGCGGCGCGTCGGGTACCGTCGGCTCGGACACAGACCTGAGGGGGCTCCTGTCATGAAGACCGCGATCACCGACATGTTCGGCATCGACGTCCCGATCCTCGCCTTCACGCACTGCCGCGACGTGGTCGCCGCCGTGTCGCGAGCCGGTGGCATGGGCGTGCTGGGCGCAGCGGCGCACACGCCCGAGCAGCTCGAGATCGACCTGAAGTGGATCGAGGACGAGATCGGCGACCGCCCCTACGGCGTCGACGTGATCGTGCCGGCCAAGTACGCGGGCTCCGACGAGGGCGGGCTCACGATGGACAGCATCAAGAGCATGATCCCTGCCGAGCACCGCGAGTTCGTGAACCGGTTGATGGAGAAGTACGACGTGCCGCCGTTCGAGGCAGACGACCGTCCTCGCCGCGACCCCGCCGACGCCGCCGGCACCGCTGCGCCGTTCTCCGCAGCGATGATGGACCCGCTGCTCGAGATCTCGCTCGCCCATCGGCCACGCCTGCTCGTCAACGCCCTCGGCCCGCCGCCCGGGCACATGATCGACCGCTGCAAGGAGGAGGGCCGTCTCATCGGCGCCCTCGCCGGCAAGGCCCAGCACGCCGAGCGGCACGTGAACGCAGGCGTCGACCTGATCATCGCCCAGGGTGCCGAGGCCGGCGGCCACACCGGCGAGGTGGGCACGATGGTGCTCATCCCCGAGATCGTCGACGCGGTCGCGCCGGTGCCGGTGCTCGGTGCCGGCGGCATCGGTCGCGGCCGCCAGATGGCCGCAGCGATGGCGCTCGGCGCGCAGGGCGTGTGGTGCGGCAGCGTGTGGCTCACCACCGACGAGGCCGAGACGCACCCGGTCGTGAAGCAGAAGTTCCTGGCCGCCTCGTCGAGCGACACGCTGCGCTCACGGTCGCTCACCGGCAAGCCCG